>NZ_JACJEU010000005.1:0-248456 GCF_014164215.1 Shewanella sp. SG44-2 | reverse complement strand
GTGTCGCCAACTTGGGTGCCAGTCGCTAGCGTCACGGTCGCGGTCACAGTGCCGTCGCTGCCGATCTCATCGCTGTTGAACACGCCATCGCTGCCCATGCCGCTGAACTCAACGGTGGGTGCAGGGGCTGCCACATTGTCCACTGGCTGGTTGTCGGTGGCGGTTGCAGATGGGTTACCGGCGATATCAATCACTTGCGCGGTGACATCAACATCGGTCGCGCCAGCAGTGACAGTCACTTCAACATCAAAGCCGTTGTCGAGCATGTCTTGAGTCACAGGGCCGTTAAAGAGGGTGTTGCCGTTGCCATCAGTGACAATCAAGGTGTCGCCAACTTGGGTGCCAGTCGCTAGCGTCACGGTCGCGGTCACAGTGCCGTCGCTGCCTATCTCATCGCTGTTGAACACGCCATCGCTGCCCATGCCGCTGAACTCAACGAGTGGCGCTAAAGATGTTACATCAACTATTCCATCATCGTTATCTGTTGCAGAGTTACCTGCAGGATCTGTGACTTCAGCTACGACGGTGTAACTGCCTTCAGCTAATGGATCAATAACATCAACGGTGTAAGTACCATCAGCATTTACTGTGGTTGTGATAGTTTGTTCGTTACCAGCACTGTCAATAACAATTAATGTGACAGTACTACCAACGGGTGCATCAGTCGTGCCCGTTATAGTTGGTGTGTTGTCGTTTGTTAGTGCTGGAGCATCAACCGTAATAATCGGAGCTGTGGTGTCCAAAATTGCAGAGTCACTTCCTTCAGGCGAAATATTACCATTTGAATCGACGACTACAGCAATAACATCAATTTCTTCACCTTCGCCTGGCGCCGGTAAATCAAGGTTTACACTTCCCGTTTCGATGTCATTTTGAGTCAGAACAATCTCAATGCCATTAACAACTAGCGTATCACCGGCTTGAGCACCAGTATTACCTAAGCCAATGGTAACATTGATTTCTGTAGCGCCATTCAGCTCTTCGTTACTAATAAAACCGTCATCATTAAGATCTGTATTAATTACAACGGTAGGTGCGTCATCAGCGACTGGAGTTACATTAATAGTTAATGTCGCTGTTTCACCAGTGTTAGTAGTGTAAGTAATAACAGGAACTGTACCGTTCCAATTTTCATTGGGTGTGAAAGTATAAGAGCCATCTTCATTGATGATGAGTATGCCACCTTCAAGAGTCACTTCTGTGCCTGTAGGGTAGGTTTGGCCGTCAACTTCAAATGTCACCACGCTTAAATCTGAATCTGGATCGCTATCATTATCTAACACATTGCCTGATGCGGGTGTGTCCTCAGATACAGTGACAACATCATTAACTGTTACCGTTGGGTCTTCAACAGGGGTGATTTCAATGGTTAATGTTGCGGTAACACCAGTATTGGTGGTGTAGGTAATAACTGGAACTGTACCGTTCCAATTTTCATTGGGTGTGAAAGTATAAGAGCCATCTTCATTGATGATGAGTACGCCACCTTCAAGAGTCACTTCTGTACCTGCAGGGTAGGTCTGGCCGTCAACTTCAAATGTTACGACGCTTAAATCTGAATCTACATCGCCGTCGTTATCTAATACGTTTCCAGTGGCGACAGTATCTTCTGCAACAGTATTGCTGTCATTAACAAGTACAGAGACATCATCAACGGGTGTTACTTCAATGGTTAATGTTGCGGTAACACCAGTATTGGTGGTGTAGGTAATAACTGGGACTGTACCGTTCCAATTTTCATTGGGTGTGAAAGTATAAGAGCCATCTTCATTGATGATGAGTACGCCACCTTCAAGAGTCACTTCTGTGCCTGCAGGGTAGGTCTGGCCGTCAACTTCAAATGTTACGACGCTTAAATCTGAGTCAGCATCAGTGTCGTTACCTAAAACATTACCTGATGCAACTTGATCTTCACCAATTGTTATTGCGTCATTGACTAATACTGAAGGGGAATCATTTTCAGTAAGTGCTTCTTCTTGAGTCACTGCTGTTGGGGCAGCAGCTTGTCCGGTTGTGTCGTAGCCAGAATCCGCAAGTGTTTCATCACCATCTCTTGTTACAGCAACATAACCAAAGTCACCTTGGTTGGCCGTTGGGGTGCCAGCGGCGGTTTCAGGTAAGTCAGTAGTTGGGTCTTCACCAGATGCAATCAATGCCTGTAAAGCTTCGATTTCATCTAATGCTTGCTGATCTGCTACTTGTGCAACAATCGTGTCATCGAGATTATCGGCTAATGTATTAATCGATTCGTCATTAGGGATGTTAGCGCTATTAAAAATAGTACCGTCATCAAACGTAATAACGAAACCAAGATTATTACTGCTGGCAACGATTGCACCAGCCGGCACAACTTGACCGAGTTGTAGTTCCTTGGTTTCATTGTTAATCGTTATTGTTACTGAACTTTCTGAAGCAGAAAGTATTCCATTTTTTGACGTAGTTATCGATTCCATTTGAAGCTCCCAACAGCTTTAATACACTTAAATACCAATACACTAAGATGTACAATAACAGCTTAGTTAAATACTAGTATTAACATTAAAATAAATTTAGACACAATCTGGTAATAATATCATTTGCTGCTAAAGTAGTCAATTTTTTGACGTTGAAGGAACATTAATAATATATTGAAAATATAGAGATAAATACCACCACATTTGTATATATTGTATACGTTTTAATCTCATAAAAAGTTCATAATTACGGATTAACTCTTCCGCCTTTATATCGGCACCAATAGCAGTAAGATGAACCAATAGATAACAAAAAAGCCTGCAACATTGCAGGCTTTTGGTCTGTACAAAAATAATACTTATTGTTTACAGAATATTAGCTGCATTACGATAGCTATGAGCCGCTGTTGAATTTTCACCTAACTGCTCTTGTGTTTGAGCTAAAGCCAGCCATGATTGATGAGTTGGTGCTATGCGACATACATTTTGCCAATGAGTTTTGGCTTGCTTAGTATCACGACTTTGAATGGCAAGCTTGGCAAGGCACATTTGATAGTCAGCATCATTTTCATGAGTGGTTTCTAATTTGCTAAGCAATTTACGGATATCTTGATCTTGAGCGGTAATTAAATCAGGTATTGCTGTAAATAAAGCTGCTGATGGCGAAGCATTGAGTAGTTTATTAATTAATTTTAGCGCTTGATCTTTATGACCATACTGAATAAGTCCACGAGCATAGGCTAATATCAGTTCATCCTCTTTACGTTCTGATTTATTTAACCAATGCCAACATTTGGTTAACTCCGCTTCAGATATTTTGGCTGCATTGATCATTAAAATACTGTTGGTCTTAGTATTTAATTGGTTGAACTCAGTTTCAGCTAATAATTGACGCTTTTTAAGAATAGGTAACAACAACTTCAGTGCCTGCCAGTCTTGCTGCTGTAAGTATAATTCTTGTGCCAATTTAAGCACTGGAGAGCTGCTTTTACTTGTCGGGTTCAGTTTATCTAATATTGCCCGGGCCTTAACCAGTTCACCTTGCTTCATTAAATAACGGGTGCGCGAAGTATAAACCGCTGTCTTTGCAATTGGGTTTTTCTCTGCTTGAGTTAAATAATGATCGCGAGCTGTAATATCACCTTGATAATGTGCTGCTCTAGCTGCTGCAAATAGATTTAATACCGGGATTTCACCTTTTTCAGCCCCTTTTGCCATTGCTTTTTCTGCCGCAGGCCAATCTTCTTCTGCCAGTGCTAAAGCACCGATTAACGTATGCTTTTTAGCGGCTTTTCTTCGCCATTGTTCTGGAAGGTATCGGCTACTTAATACAATATTTAATAACAAGATGATTAACCATTCGAGTAATTGTAGTGCAAAATAAAACACAATTAAGCCAACAATACCGGTCACTAAACTGGTTTCTATTTGATATTCACCAATTGCGATGTAAATGTAACCGCTTTGCCCAATAATGAGTGGGCTGATACACAGCCCAATTAAAATAAGAACAACATAAACTAGCGTCTTAATCATTGCGCAGGCTCCTGTGTAGGCATAATTTCACCATAAATAACCAGTTGCTGCAGTAGTGGCGATGCTTGAAATTTATTGAGCGAAACTTTCTCAATGTTAACCTTGGCAAGCTTATCTAAAGACTCAATCATTGATTTGGTCTTTGGATCTCTCAAGTCAAAGTACTGTTGTAACCATTTGTCTGCTAACGATATAGACTGTTGATAATTCACTTGGTCAAATCGGTACAATGCTAATTGTGCTTGTAATAATTTGTTGCGAATATTTTCGACTAAATACCACTGTTGCTCAGGTGATAACAACGGTTCCAAATCGGTTGTACGCTTACGAATAGTGATAAAGCCATCAGTCAAATCGTGCCAAGTTCGGGCCAGGTTCTGTTGCCAGTCGTCAATTGAATCTGTTACTTGTTGAGTATTTTTATTGTCAGCAAAATTTTCATCAACACGATTTAATGGCAATTGTGTTAAGCCATCAATAAGGGAATCTAGCTCAAAAATTGTATTGGTGATGTCAGTCGTTTTTAATGCTTTAACTTTAGTGATGTCAGCTGCTAATGCTTTGCGTAATAAAGTTAATGCAGGATCTTTCATCGCACCAATGCGTTCATCCGCTGATTGTAATAAACCAATAGCGGTTTGCGGATCGTTTTCTAACCACAGTTTTCTACCCGCCATGCGCACAAGGTATTCAGCTTCTGATGCCATCCAATGGTTAGGACTACGCTGTGCAATCACCGCAACGCGTTCTTGCAATTGTTTATTTGATTGCTGCAGTTCGGCTAATTTCGCATAAGCTTTGGTATCATTCAGCTGTTGTTGCTCTAACGTGCCAATGCGCTTATTGGCTGCCATTGCCGTTTGCTGTAATTCATATTTTAACGATTTATTTTGTGTTACTTGTTCCGAGATATTTTGCCCTAACTGAGTTTGACCATTACTTTGTTGATCAAGTTGCAAATACAGCCAATAACAAGCTGCAATAGCCACAATTGCCACGAGTAAACTGAACAGTACTCCAAGACGGATCCACCAAGAGCTAGGCTTCGCTTTGCGTCGACTATTATTAACCGGTGAATTGGTAGAGGAGTTTGACTGATTATTATTGGTTTTGCTGTCAGCAGATTTTTGGCTGGTTGCATTGCCTTTTTTGGTCTGTGCCGGTTTTTCTACAGGACTTGGTGCAGGAGAAATTACTTTCTCATCCTTGTGAGCTGGCGGGTTTGGATCTTTTTTATTGTTTTCCATGAACAGTCCTTGAAAGCAAAAATACAACCAATAAAAGCAATATTAATAAATGCGTGTCGATGCAAGATAACAATACAATAACAAATTATAACGCAAGACTCGCTAGTATAGCTTGAGTATTTGCTCCATTTGCATTGGAGATATGGCTTAAGCCCATTGCTTTTGCTTGTAATTCGACGCGATTACTGGGGACTATGATATGACATGCACGTAGCCATGCAAATAATTCTTTTGGTACAAGCTCAACTAAGTTGGATAATATTTCACCGCTGGTGACGACAATGGTGTCAATTCCAAACGATTTCCACTGTTGAGTTATCGCTTTACCGTCAAGGTTTGGTATTGCTCGTTGGTAGACTTGCCAATAGTTCACATTGGCGCCTCGCAGCTGTAATTGCTCTGCAAGTGTTTCTCGTCCGCCTAAACCCCGAACAATAATAAATGACTGTTTATCGACATCTTGTAATTGGGCTAGCGACAATAATCCTTCGCTATCTTGACTGTGTTCTGGTGAGGTAAAAGCATTGATATTATATTGAGCTAGACTATCTGCCGTAGCTTGGCCTACAGCAAAATAACGACAGTGAGTCGGAAATTGCTGTTGCAGTTTTTGTGCGGCAAAGTCCACTGCATTGCTACTAATAAACAGTAAGTTGTCAGTGTTATTTAAGTGGATAGGATCGAGTTGTTCTGTGGTTTCTACAACCGATAATAGCGGAGTAACAAGATAAGCAACGTCTCGCAGCGAGAGTTGCTCTTCCATTGCTTGATTGCGCCCTTGTGGGCGCGTTAGCAAGACTTTCATGGTCTGTTATCTTGATGGCACAAGATTAACTGGCATACACAGCGTCTAAAATAGTTTTAGCACCGCGACTCAGTAAATCCTCTGCAAGCGATTCCCCAAGTGCTACCGCATCGGTCTTAGAACCCGAGACAGTGCCTATAATGATTTGGCTGCCATCAGGATTACCAACTAAACCACGTAAAGTTAAATTATCACCGTTTATTTCAGCAAAAGCACCAATAGGAACTTGGCATCCGCCTTCTAAACGAGTGTTCATTGCTCGTTCAGCAAGCACTCTATAACGGGTTTCTAAATGTTCTAGTGGCGCTAATAACGCTTTAACTCGCGCATCATCAGTACGGCACTCAATTCCTACCGCACCTTGGCCATTGGCTGGCAGTGATTCTTCGGCAGAAATAAAGTTAGCGATACGTTCGTTTAGCTTTAAGCGAATTAATCCGGCGGCCGCTAAAATAATCGCATCATAGTCACCACTGTCTAGCTTGGCTAAACGAGTACCGACATTTCCGCGTAAATCTTTGATAACTAAATCAGGGCGAGCAGCTCTAATCTGGCACTGACGGCGTAAACTTGATGTACCTACCACAGCGCCCTGAGGTAATTCGCTGATAGATTTATAATTGTTTGACACAAATGCATCACGCGGGTCTTCACGTTCACAAATCACTTGTAAGCCCAAACCATCTGGAAACTCTACCGGCAAGTCTTTCATCGAATGCACAGCAATATCGGCACGATTTTCAAGCATGGCAACTTCCAGCTCTTTAACAAACAGGCCTTTGCCACCGATTTTAGCTAAAGGAGTATCTAAAATAACATCACCTTTAGTACTCATTGGCAATAGCTCAACCGTAAGCTCTGGATGAATGCGCTCAAGCTCAGCTTTAACAAATTCAGCTTGCCACATTGCAAGTGGACTTTTACGTGTTGCGATACGAATTATATTTTCAGACATGGTAGTAGATCCAATCAGATAGCCTCATTGAGGTAATGCTATCACCGCTCAAGCTTTGATGTAACAAGTCGATGATAATTGTTTGAAGTCCGTAGGGCTTATTTTTGGTTAATATTGTTTATTAGCTACCGGAGTTATAAAAAATAAATGCTACGATGATCACCATTTGAGTAAAAACGTGATCTTGATTGGCAAAAATAGTTATAAAGGGTTAGTCTTTTACAATTAGTTATTACCAGATTGTTGCTTTAGAGAAAAACAAAGGAAGTGAGTCTTGACCGATAAAACGACTTATTACCAAAAGGATTTAGCTGAAAAGCTCAATAGCATCAGATTGACAAGAGTGCTCAATGTGTTGCCTGAATCACAGCAGCATTTATTTCATCTTATACCTTTTTTAATCCATTATAATCAAATCAATGTGCCTGGTATTATCGACCCCGATACGCCTTGTGGTATTCACGGTTTTACCTTGTCAGATGCGATAGTGTCGGCATGTGATGCATTGTCTTTATCCATTCCTGAGGTGATCCAGCCAAGTGATTGTGTTTTTGAAGGCATATATGCCATGGGAAGCACTGCTAGTTTTGGACAAAACCCTCAAAGTGACGTTGATATCTGGTTGGTTTACAACAGCAAACTGACTGATGACCAGCTAAAGTTAATTGAATATAAGAATAAACTCATCAGTGACTGGTTTGCAGGTTTTGAGTTTGAAGTGAACTTTTATCTTGTGCATCCGATGCAATTTAGAGAGTGCAGCGCATTTGATAATTGCCAGCCAGTAGGATTAGAACACAGTGGTAGTAGCCAGCATTGGCTATTATTAGAAGAGTTTTACCGCTCTCACATTCGGCTTGCTGGTAAAGTTGTTGCTTGGTGGCCCGATGCCAATTGCCAAAATACCGAGTTTGATACCAATTTACTTTATCTTGGCGATATCAATTCTTTGCCAGCAGCAGAGTATTTCGGAGCCTCATTATGGCAGCTGTATAAGGGGCTCAATAAACCCCATAAAGCATTATTAAAAGTGTTGTTGCTGGAAACTTACGCCTCAGAATATCCTCGTACAACATTGATTACTCAACAAATTTGGCAATATTGTGAACAACAAGATTTTAGTGTTGATAACGATGCTTATTTATTGCTTTATCAACGTATTGAAACTTACTTGATAGCTCAAGGTGATGATAATCGTTTAGAAATTGTTAGGCGTTGTTTTTACTTAAAGTCAGGTGTCACGCTATCGTGTTTATCACCTAATAGTGCGACAGACTGGCGGGTAGAGAAAATTCAAAACTTGGTTAAGCAATGGGCATGGAGCCATGAGTTGGTAGCCACATTGGATAATAGTCCTTATTGGCATGCAGGTCAGCTTAAATGGTTCAATCAACAGCTCAGTGAATTGCTATTAGTCAGTTACAAAAAACTATTACAGTTTGCCTCAAAACAAACACTAAGTGAACGTATGCGGGTTGAGGAATTAGGCTTGCTGGCGCGTAAGCTACACACTTATTTTAGTGAAGATACTCATTTGTTACAGCCTTTAAACCGCTTATGGAGCCTATCTACTGCTGAAAAATCGTTGACCATCTTCCATTGTAGGCAAGCATCACGTTTTTATCTTTATCGCCAAGCATACCTTGAAAAAGATCTGTCTCAAGCGGTTGATAACGATCCTGCAGATGAGTTCGACGATCATTCAATTCACGAAGCGGATAATATATGCAATTTAGTTGCCTGGTCAGTGTTGAATGGCCTCGCAACTGCAGATACTCAATGGTTTCAAGTTGGACGAGGTAAAAGACGGACAGATAAATTAAGTTACTTAACGCGTAAACTTATTCCTATTATGCACAATGTACCCACTGTTTATAAACGTGATTTATGTGAACCATGGTGCTATCAAAAAATTGTGTTGATTACTAATATGGATAGAGATCCGACAACTCAATTGAGTGAGCAAGAATTGATATTGGAACATGTTAATGCCAATATTCTCTCTTTTGGTCAGACAAAAATAAGTATGGTGTCATCTGTCGCAATTGTTTGTTTAAACAGCTGGGGTGAATGGCAGAGTCATCGTTTTAATGGAAAAACCGCTTTACTGGAAGCCATTTCATTTATTATTTTGGGATTAAAACGCTCAAATGAGCAGGTTGATTTATCGATTATTAGTTGCTCTGCAAAATTAAAACAACCGATTTTTAATCAGCTCAAAACACTCCTGTTGCGTTGTTATGGTTTAATGAAGAAGGTCAATCAGACAAATACATTAATGCATCCGATAACCATTGGTGAGCAACATTATAGTATGCATTTCAATTCATTAGGTATGATGTATCGTAAAGTTGATTTAATAACAACTACCGGGAATTTTAATTCATCTGTGTTGCCATATGCAGATTTAGCTGAAGACCCCTATTTGAATTCACCATCGGTAATCCAAAAGTTTATCGTGATGGGAGCGAAGCAGTATTTTTTACGTGAACGTCATCAAACTCTTGATGTGTTTATTGCGGACGATAATAATCAGCTTGAACATTTACAATATCAACACACTAGCATTAATGATTTTGTTGCCAAAGAAAGTCATTTATATGTTTTTGACGAGCAAAAACAACGATCCCCTGTTTTTAATATGCCGCAGTTTTTTCAACTTGTGGATATAGAAGGCAAGTTAACGGTAATACCTTTTGGTTTGTCAGTAGATGAGATGGGCTCAGCTTTTTAAGCATAAGCCCAATCTCAATGACAATTAAATGACTCACTTGGCACTTTGTTACGCTAATTTATTGCGATGTTTATGCGCTTATCTCGAGCAAAATGCCACTTTGTTTGTTGATGGCGTCAATCACAAAAGACATAAACTCCAATCCATTACGAGTATCTAACCATTTGCCATCGTTGTAATTAAAGTGATAACCACCTGATTTTGTGGCTAACCAAATTTCATGCAAAGGCTCTTGTTTATTGATGACAATTTGCGAACTATCTTCAAAAGCCAGCTGTAAAACATTGCCGCTGGCATTGATATCTACATCGGCATCTTGCTCGTCAATTGCTTTTTCTACCGCGTTCTCTATTTCGCCAAACATTTCATCGGCTAATCGATGAAACTCAGTATCTGTAATAGCCATGTATTTCTATCCTTTGCTTTCTGCGTTATGAATGCGATTATAAGACCATTATTCACTAGATGCACAGATGTTGAGAAAAATGAGACTGCTTTTATTTATTATGCTTGCTAGCCTATTGGTAACCGCATGTGGTCAAAAAGGGGTTTTATACAAAACTCCTGAGCCAGTGGCCAATAAAGTTGCCCCAAAACCTACCAGCACTGATGTGCCGAAGCAAACTGAGGAACTCGACTCTCAACCCTCAACTTCACAACAAGAATAGCATTTATAAGGGACCGCATTTTGGATTACTTTTCATATCAAAATAATTCACTATTCGCAGAAGACTGCGATGTAGCAAAACTGGCCAAAACTCACGGTACGCCGCTGTACATTTATTCTCGTGCCACATTAGAGCGCCATTGGCATGCCTTTAATAATGCCGTTGCTGATCATCCGCATCTTATTTGTTATGCAGTGAAGGCGAATTCAAACCTTGCGGTATTAAATGTATTGGCTCGCTTAGGCAGTGGCTTTGATATTGTCTCTGGCGGTGAACTCTCACGTGTGCTGCAAGCTGGCGGCGATCCTAAAAAAGTGGTTTTCTCTGGTGTGGGCAAAACCGTTGCTGAAATGGAGCAAGCTCTTAATATTGGCATTTACTGTTTTAATGTCGAGTCAAGTGCCGAACTTGAACAGCTTAATGAGGTCGCGAGCCGCTTAGGTAAAGTGGCACCTGTTTCATTGCGAATTAATCCAGATGTTGATGCCGGTACTCATCCTTATATTTCGACGGGCCTTAAAGAAAATAAATTTGGTATCGCCATGGAAGAAGCCGAAGTGGTTTTTGCCCGTGCAGCAGAATTAGTTCATTTACATGTTAAGGGTGTGGATTGCCATATTGGTTCACAGCTCACCGAAATAAAGCCTTTCTTAGATGCCATGGATCGCATGCTTGCATTGATCGATCGTTTAGGCGAACAAGGTATCCAAATTGAACACTTTGATGTGGGTGGCGGCTTAGGGGTAACATATAACAGTGAAACTCCACCACATCCAGACGCATATGCCGCAGCATTACTCGAGCGCTTAAATGGTCGTAAATTGAAGTTAATTTTTGAACCTGGCCGTGCTATAGCCGCCAATGCGGGTATTTTTGTCACTCAAGTACTTTATCTGAAAGAAAACAGCGATAAGCGTTTTGCGATTGTTGATGGTGCAATGAATGATCTTATTCGTCCGTCGCTTTATAGCGCATGGCAAAATATTATTCCGGTACAACAAAATGATGCGCCAACTTTTGCTTATGATATTGTAGGCCCAGTATGCGAAACGGGTGACTTTTTGGGAAAAGACAGACAGTTAGCGGTAAAGTCGGGTGACTTATTAGCGATACGTTCAAGTGGCGCTTATGGTTTTGCTATGGCCTCAAATTATAATTCTCGCCCAAGAGTGGCTGAAATTATGGTTGATGGTGGTAATGATTTTGTTGTTCGTCAGCGTGAAACGCTAGAACAACTTTGGCAAGGCGAACATTTACTGCCATAGGCAGTAAGCTAGCGGCATAACGTTTTATAAGGAAACTTTTGTGATCCATTTCACTAAGATGCACGGACTGGGTAATGACTTTATGGTCGTTGATGGCGTAACACAAAATGTGTTTTTTTCGCCTGAACAAATTCGCCGTCTTGCCGATCGGAATTTTGGGATTGGTTTTGATCAACTTTTGTTGGTCGAGCCGCCTTATGATCCAGATTTAGATTTCCATTATCGTATTTTTAATGCCGATGGCAGTGAAGTTGAACAGTGTGGTAATGGCGCTCGTTGTTTTGCTCGTTTTGTTCGAAATAAAGGTTTAACGCAAAAGAATAAAATTCGCGTGAGTACTAACTCGGGTAAAATAACTTTACGAATTGAGCGTGATGGTAACGTGACCGTTAATATGGGCGTTCCTGTCATCGAGCCAAGCCAAATTCCATTTAAAGCCAAAAAAAGCGAAAAAACCTATTTATTGCAAACGCCGATGCAAACTTATTTATGCGGTGCCATTTCAATGGGTAATCCACATTGTGTGATTCAAGTCGAAGACGTACAAACGGTTAACGTGGACGAAATTGGCAACAGCTTGACCCGTCATGAGCGCTTTCCTAAAGGCGTAAATGTTGGTTTTATGCAAGTGATTAACCCAGGACACATTAAGTTACGTGTCTATGAGCGCGGCGCAGCTGAAACCTTAGCATGTGGTACAGGAGCATGTGCCGCGGCAGCAGTTGGACAACTGCAGGATAAGCTCGATAAACAGGTGAGAGTCGACTTACCTGGTGGCAGCTTAATCATAAATTGGGAAGGAGAGGGTAAGCCGTTATGGATGACCGGACCGGCAGAACATGTATATGATGGACAAATACAACTATGAGTGACATTACCTCAAAAGTCAGTTTGACTAATGTGGCCGCTGACAATACGGTTAGCAGTGAGCAAGCAAAAGATATTAATTCAATTGGACAAGATCTTGGCATCGACATGATGGCGAACCTGCAACAAGCACCGTTTGATGAAATGTTGATCCGCGAATATTTATTGGATAATCCTGATTTTTTTAATCGTTATCCTGAGTTATTAGTGGCTATGCGTGTACCGCATGCGGAACGTGGCGCGGTATCATTAGTTGAACGTCGACAAGAGCTGTTGCGTCAACGTGTTAGCCAGCTTGAAGAAGAAATTACCTCGCTTATGAATATTGCCACTCATAATGAGAAAATATTCAAATTTAATACCGAGTTGTCGTTTAAAATGCTTGCGAGCCAAGATTTAGGTGAGCTGCGTTTAGTGTTGTCAGAAGGATTAAAAAACGAGTTTGGCTTTAGTCATGTCAGGTTAATTACTGTGCACGATATCGACAGCGAATTAGCTAAAATTTGGCGTCATCGGGTTCAAAGTGGTTATTATTTTGGCCGGTTAACTCAATCAGAATCTAAACGTTTGTTTGGTAGTGAAGTTGGTTCTGTGGCATTAACTAAATTATCTGATGAAAATGGTCAAGTGATATTTGCTATAGCCAGTAAAGACCCAACGCATTTCCATCCCGATATGGACTCATTGTTATTCAGTCAGTTGCGTCGTTTATTAGATCATATGTTGCCGAAAATGTAATCGTTAAACTAAGAGTATTGTTGAGAATACACGGATTACGTCAATCGTTTGTAACTGTTTTAAACGAGTATTCTTGAGCGATGAAATAAGCTCAAATGGCGACGGCCTGAGTCGTTACAATCTGGGAGTACCTTGATGAAGCCAACTGACTGGCAAACGATATTTAGCCAACATTTGTCTTCAGAAAGACAGCTCTCAGCCTATACCGTGCGCAACTACCTGTTTGAATTACGTCGTGTCGAAGACATGTTAGCTGAATCAACTCAACTGATTGAGGTTAGCCGTGATCAGCTGCAATCAGTAATGGCAACATTACACCGTAAAGGGCTGAGTCCCCGATCTTTATCTTTGTGTTTGTCTGCCTTAAAACAGTTCTTTGATTTTTTGCTGCGCGAAGATGCTGTCACCGTAAACCCGGCACAGACGTTAAGTGCACCTAAACAAAATAAACCCTTACCGAAAAATATGGATGTGGATGCTGTCAGCCATTTATTGTCCATAGAGGGCGATGATCCTTTGAGCTTGCGTGATAAAGCCATTATGGAACTATTTTATTCAAGTGGTTTACGTTTAGCTGAGTTAGCCAGCTTAGATTGCGTTGACATTAAGTTTGATCAAAGCGAAGTTAAAGTGATGGGTAAGGGCAGTAAACAGCGTGTTGTGCCCATTGGCCAAGTGGCATTAACCGCGATCAAAACGTGGTTGAATTGCCGTAACCAGTTACCTTGTGTAGAAGCTGGGGATGCGTTATTTGTTAGCAGCCAAGGCAAGCGATTGTCTCATCGTAGTATTCAAGCGCGTATGGCTAAGTGGGGACAAGAGCAAGCCATGGCGGTAAAAGTTCACCCACATAAGTTGCGTCATTCGTTTGCAACTCATATGCTTGAATCAAGCCAAGATTTACGTGCAGTACAAGAGTTACTCGGTCATGCGAACTTATCAACTACACAAATTTACACCAGTTTAGACTTTCAACACCTTGCTAAAGTGTACGATAACGCGCATCCAAGAGCGAAAAAAGACAGGGGGAAATAATGACTTTGCAATTGCCTAAAGCTTCGATGATCCAATATCAACGCCTACAACCTTTTAGCGCGATTAGTTTTGATTTAGACGATACACTCTACAATAATCTTCCTTATGTAATACATGCCAGTGAGCAGCTGTTCTCGTTAATTAATCAAGCCTATCCTGCCACCACTGCATGGGATACCGCTCAATGGCAGCAACTCAAACATGCACTGTTCAAACTACACCCAGAGTTAGCTCATGATACCAGTGCAGCACGCTATGCCATGTTGCATCAAGGTCTTTTGCACTTTGGTTATAGTGAGACTGAAGCCAGCCAAGGTGCACAAGATGGCATGACATGCTTTCATCATCATCGCAGTGATTTTACTGTTGATAAGAGCGTGCTGGAGTTACTAGAACGTTTAAGCCAACGTTACCAACTTATTGGTATTACTAATGGTAATGTCGACACCCAGCGCATCGGGTTAGATAAAGTGATGCAGTTTGTGCTACATCCTGGTCATGGGGTTAAAATGAAACCTGCTGCCGACATGTTTAGCCTTGCTTGTCGTCAATTAGATATTAAACCGTCGGCGTTATTGCATGTGGGCGATCATCCGTTGTCTGATATCGCTGGAGCGAAAATGGCGGGGTGTCAAAGTGTGTGGCTAAACCCCTGTATGCAGCAACGGCATAAAAAGGCGCAACCGGTATTACCGCATATCGAGATTAACCAATTGGATTTACTGCTTCAGTTGCTTTAGCTTGAGATCGATTCCGGCTTTTAGGCTCATTTGTTCAACTTGCTCACGGCTAGCATGCATATCGGCATCGCCAACTCGAAAATAGGTGCCACTGTAAGGATCGGTGCCAACATAAATAGGTCGGAGTTTTACGTCGACACAGGGCACATGAATTCTGATCAGCTTTTTAGCCATAATTTCGATTATTTGTACGTCGGTAGGCGCTAAAATATTGTGACTGATTTTTTTCGGGTCATGTAAAATGGCCCAAATTTCACTGAGCATTGGCATCGGATTAATAATGCCCTCAATCGTAAACTCACCTTGCTGTTCTTTTACCCCTAAAATAATTTCCCCGCCTAAGGTGTTGGCAAAAGCACTATAGCTTTCCCACATGCCTTCGGGCAACATTCCATTACCATCTCTTCCACCTGCTAACTTAAATTCAACTTGGGCAGATTCATGTAAGTTTGCTATGTCGTCTAGGGCAAAGGTTGGGTAATGATGAGGTGACATTTAGGCTCCATATTGAAGTACGGTAAACTCATTATGTACTGTATGAAGTTTCGCAAAAAAAAGGAAGCAAATCCGTAAGGATGATCTCGAAGTTGCTTCAAAATGGGGAACCTAGGAGGATTATAGTGCTAAAGCTTTTGGGAATAATAAAGTGTTTTCAATCTCTATATGGATTTGCAAATCGGCATCAAATTCAGCCAAGGTGCGATAACACGCTTGCCACGTATGGCAAACACCTGCAGGTGGCGTGTAGTTATTGGTTAAGTTTCGAATGGTTTGCAACATGTGGTCTGCGTTATCGTGTTCATGCAACATCATGTTGATAGGATTACTAATATGACCAAAGCATCCATCAACAGTTTTGCCTAAGCTGATCGATTTAATCGCCGGAAATAAAATGCGTTCTTCTTTCATTAAATGCGGCATTAATTCGGCAATTAACTCATTAACCGCATGCGCCAGAGGCTTTATCTCGCTGTGATCATCACCGTGCGCGCGGACCATTTTATCTGTGTATTCCACTAATAATGGAGCGGTTTCACGAATGTATTGATGATGAGTCGCTTCAATATGATCTATCAAATCAATTAATGATAAGTGCTGTAATGCGGGTGCTGCTTGTTCGGTTAACATGGCAATTCCAAAGGTGCACATAATTTACATGTATTTTATGTGCATCTTTAACAATGCTCAATTTATTCACCACTAATCTGTTAGCTAACTCACACATTAATCGAAAATTGATGCATTATTGAGTGCAAGACTCGCCTTGCGCCAAAGTGCTTAGCAGTACTTTTGAACTGACTTCTTGTTGCTGTAGCATACCGCCGACTCTTAATAAGCTACCTTGCCAACACACTAACCCACGGTGATCCATGCTTGGCTGCGATAGTGTCTGTGGTGTGAGCCATTGCTTAGTAGCCAAGTCGAATCGATAACTATACGAGCTTGCCTCGCTAGGTTCACCGTTATAACCAATACCTGAATAGTTATACGGATTATCACTTCCGCCTAAAAATACAATTTGGCCACCAGTTGCTGTTTTAATCCCGGTAGCTGCCATGCGGTAATGTGCTGTAGCAGTTGCTGCAGTGTTTGATTTGGCAGTGTTTGATTCCGCTATGTTTGCTATTGATGGGTTGACGCTTGATTCAGTTATTGTAGATTTACTTGCGTTGATATTAGCCGCGACAGAGTAATGCGGCAGTAATTGCCAATCAATTCGCAAATGATTATCTGGATTGACCTCACCATACAAACACACGGGTGACGCTTGGTAACTGCGGCGCGCGTTGATATTAGCTTGTACTTTTACGCCGTCGCATAACACCAGCTGATTACCTACCATTCCTACTGCTTGACCAAATACAGCCGGTGCTGGTATTGGGCTTGCTTGAGCCCAAGTGTTGGTCTGGGTGTCATACACTTGGACTAAATTGACGTTGCCGTCGTTGTGCCAGCCGCCAAATAAATAAATGTATCGCTGTTGGTACGTTGCTGCAGTGGTGTCATCAACGGCCACTGGCATGTCCGCAATACGAGTATATTGATTGGTCTTAATCGAGTATTGGTAATTATCAATTGTGCTAATTTCGTCATGATTTTCGGCCACAGTATAACCGCCAAACACATACGCCTTATCGTTAATACCTATGGCAATTGACGCCAATCTGCCCGCTAAAGGCGCGATGTGAGGGACATCTGCAATTGACTTCCACTGTGAATTTTTTTCTGTAAGTGATAACGCCCAAGCATGATTGTGTACCGCGAGATGGTTTTTCTCTGGGGCTAGACCCATAAAACTGAGTAAATAGCTTTTGTTGTTACTGTGTACCAATGCGATGGCATTATTACTCACAGGTTGGGGCATAGTGGCAATTGATGTGTTTTGCAGTGGTGCGGCATCAACTGTAGTAATACACAAAGCCCCGATGAGTACTAATGATTGAATAACACTAGAAGTACCTTTTAATGACGATAGCATCGATGTCATCATTGGCGGTAATGAAGCGTTGTGCATGGGTTAATCCTTAAGTGCGAAGTCAGTAATGTATGCAAAAAGCAGATATTATCTCGGTTAATGTTTAATCCCAATCCCGACGCAGATAACGAATAATTTATTCACCCTTATTCGTGAGGCACCACAACATTCTGGTCTAAGTCGGGGATTTTTACGTGAGTGAATGTTGTTTTGCATTAGCTGTTTTGTGAATAGTATTCACCGTTAACGAGTGAGATTGCAACAAGCCAGAGTAACAAAAATAATAGAATCATTGTGATGTCTTTTTACATAAAACGGCCATGCGGTTGTTGATGTTATTTTATAGCGTAAACGTGAAATTTTGCTTGTATGTGCTGTTTTTTTATCATGAAATTAATACAACATCATTCGCCATAGTGTCTCAAACACCGTTGATCATCAAACTGCTTACAGCATGTTAACGTTATATTGAGTCAAACTACCGCTATAAAAAATACCCGTTTTGTTTGTTTAGGGTAAGCCGAGTTTTACCAACCGTATTCCCTGAAACGCTCACAGCGGGTATTATCAAGTTAAATCCATCATTGCTCATTATTTACTGTCACGTTATCTTAAATATGAGTCGGTTACCCCCTGAAACCATTTAGTCGTAGGTTTTACTTTGTCATCAGAAAATTCAGTTAGCTTTATCCCTCATAGTTGGTTTGGGCATTTGTATCAGCGTGACGTAAATGCGATCAAATTGACGCAAGAGGGTATTACTTTTATACCTAGCCATGGCCAATTTTTAGCAAGATTTCGGCATAACAATAAACAGCTTATTATTGGGCAGTTATCATGGCAGCAATTAGATCACCCGCCACTGTTTAGTGCCAGTTTACTCGGTAACTTACTGAGTTTTAGGGCCGCTGGTGCCCATTATCAAATTCCATTTTTAAGTTATTTTGCTAAATCTGATTTTAAGCAACAGGTCGAATTACTCTGGGCTTTATCTCATCAAAAATCGCTGTGCGATTTGATATTACGAGTTGAAAAAGCCACATCGAGTCGGTATTTACGGCAGTCATTAGTAGACAAAATGCGCGCTAGAATTGAACGTGAGTACTTTCGCTGGTTCCCTTGGAGTGAAGGGGCAGAGCTACCCGCCAATATACGTACCGCATTAATTCAACTACACGGTTTTTACCACTGGAATAAAGCTGATATAGATCGCCTACGTGAAGGCTATATTCAATCGCAGTTACTCGCATTTGCAGACTTTTTTGATCATGTTGAGTCAAATCCACTAACCAATAAACAGCGTCGAGCATGTATTATCGATGATGATAATAATCTGCTGCTCGCGGGCGCTGGAACGGGGAAAACCAGCGTAATGGTGGGCCGAGCAGGTTATCTAGTGAATAGTGGTCAAGCTCAAGCTAATGACATTCTATTGCTTGCTTATGGCAAAAAAGCCGCCATGGAAATGGATCTGCGAATTAAACATAAGCTGGGCAGTGATGATATTAAGGCCAGTACTTTTCACAGTTTAGGCCTGAAAATTATTGCCGATGTTGAAGGTGTGAAACCTAGCTTATCAGCGTGGGTAAATGATGAACCCGCCAAAGACAAATGGGTGCATGATAGATTAGAAGTTTTGATTAAAAATGAATCTTATCGTAAACAACTTTTTGACTATTTCAGTCGTTATTATTACGTTGAAAAAAGCCCATTCGAATTTTCAACACATGGTGAGTATTTTGAATATTTAAATGATAATGATATTCGCTCATTGAAAGGTGAAAGAGTCAAAAGTTTTGGTGAGTTGAATATCGCCAATTGGCTGTTTACCAATGGCATTGAATATCAATATGAAGCCAAGTATGAATTTGATGTCAGCACGGTTGATTTTCGCCAGTATCAAGCTGATTTTTATCTACCTGAATATGAGGTTTATATTGAATATTATGGCATTGATGAAGCCAATAATACGGCTCCTTATATCGATCAAGCTGCATATTTAGCATCAATGGAATGGAAACGGCAGTTACATCATCAGCGCCAAACCAACTGCATCGAATTATTTTATTATCAGCACAAGAAAAGTCAGTTAATTAATAAGCTTGAACAAGCTTTAACGGTATTTAAGGTTAACTACTCACCTTTACCCGATGAAGCGATATTGGCAACTCTTTATGAACTGGGACGAGTCACTGAACTGGCAAAATTGTTTAGCCAGCTCATTGGCTTGTACAAAGCAGCTTGTGTTGACGAAGCCGGGCTGGAAAAGGTATTTGCCAATGCTGCTGATGCTACCCAAACGCGTAAAGCATTTGAATTACTCCAACCCATTTTACAGCAGTATCAACAGTATTTATCTGCTCACGGTGATATCGACTTTGAGGACATGATAGCCAAAGCGCTCGCATACCTGCAAAGTGGTCAATATGTCAGCCCATGGCGATATATCATGGTCGATGAGTTTCAAGATATTTCAGAACCCAGAGCACGTTTAGTGCGAGCCTTGCGAGATTCGCGCACGAAAAAAGGTAACAGCGATACTTCATTATTTTGTGTTGGTGACGATTGGCAGGCGATTTATCGCTTTAGTGGTGCGGATGTCCGTTTGACGACTCAATTTAAACGTTATTTTGGCCATGCCAGCGAAACGCATTTGGATCTTACTTTTAGATTTAATAACCTTATCGGTGAAGTGGCTAGCGCTTTTGTGAGTAAAAATCCGCATCAACTCAACAAAGATATCCATTCATTGGTACAAGTTGCCAAGCCTGCAGTATCAATACTTCGTCGTGGCACCAATGAGGGCGCAACTAAAGATGAGCCGAGTAACAACGCATTAGAGCAAGCCTTAAATGCTCTGGCCGTCCGCGTTACTCAAGCTGTTGATAAGCTTAAAGCTAAACCGACAGTATATTTACTGGCACGTTTCTGGTTTCAGTTGCCAGATAAAGACATGTTGCGTCAGTTAACGGCTAAATACCCGATGTTCGTGATTGAGTGTTTATCGTTTCATGCTTCAAAAGGTAAAGAGGCCGACTATGTGGTGATTATGGGGATGACCCAAGGTATACATGGATTTCCGTCGAAAAAAATAACGCCACCTTTACTTGATGCGTTTTTACCTAAAGCTGAAAATTTTGAGTTTGCAGAGGAACGGCGTTTATTCTATGTCGCGCTAACCCGTGCAAGGCACCGAGTTTACGTTATCGCCGATATGACCAATGTGAGCCCATTTATTGTGGAACTGATCCAACAAGATTATGCCGTTGAACAACGAGAATTTAGTACGTCTTTAGTGCAATCCTTGTTCGAACAAATTAACTGTGTCCGATGTACAACTGGGATATTAAAACCACGAGTGGGCAAGTTCACATCATTCTTTTCTTGCTCACACTTTCCATTATGCGATCACAAAGAAGCAGGCTGTGACGAATGCGGCAGTCCGATGACACGCAAACGTTTTGTCGGTTTCAAGGTATGCCTCAATGACAGTTGTGCCCATATGGCGCCGCTATGTAACGTCTGTGGCGGTGATATGAGCTTAAGAGAAAGTGCTAGAGGGGCTTTTTGGGGCTGCAAAAATTATCGGGGTAACAACGTGCCTAGTTGTAGCAATACCATTAATACAGCCAAAATATCTCCGCAACAGGTGCAGTAGTCATTAGACATGAATGACCGTTTCTACTCGTATTTAACACTTGCTGATAAGTGGTGTGTTACTACGAGTGTAACTGATAAAACAAAACGGGCTTATCATTGCTGATAAGCCCGTTTCATTACAATCACTTAGACGCTAGTCTTAGTTCATGCCGTATTTCTTTAATTTCTTACGTAAAGTACCACGGTTGATACCTAACATATTAGCAGCGCGCGTTTGGTTGCCACGAGTGTGTTGCATGATGATGTCTAGTAAAGGTGCTTCAACTTCGCACAATACCATTTCATATACTTCAGAAGCTTCCTGACCGTCTAACTGAGAGAAGAAGTTAGTTACGGCACGTTTAACTGCGTCACGTAATAACTGCGGCTTGATAGTGCCGTTTGCTGTTTCGATTTTGCCTACGGTAAGCTGGTGAACTTCTGTGTTAGTTGTCTGATCAAACATTCTATTCTGCTCTTTATTAAATTCTAAACTAATTCATCAAAATAACATTCTACGAGGGAATGTTGCTGGGCAGCGGTTTCAAGCCGATTGAAGTCAGCACGAAATTGGCGCTGTTCCTCATGGTTTAGGTACCACCCGACATGCTTTCTAGCAAATCGGACACCTTTGTATTCGCCATATAAGTCATAAAGTTTCTTAAGGTGTTCAAGCATCACACTGCGTTGCTCTTCTGCCTTAATTGGCGCTAACTTTTTACCTGTTTCCAGATAATGTAGGATTTCTTTAAAAATCCAAGGCCGTCCTTGTGCACCTCTTCCTATCATCAGGGCATCGGCGCCAGTGTAGTCAAGTACAAACTTGGCTTTCTCTGGTGTGTCGATGTCCCCGTTAGCGACAACAGGAATTGAGACATTCTGTTTAATTGCTTTAATGGTGTCGTACTCGGCAAAGCCTTTGTACATACATTGTCTGGTTCGGCCGTGAACGGCGAGCGAGACAATGCCACAATCTTCAGCAATTTGGGCTATTTCAACACCATTACGATGTTCAGGCTCCCAACCTGTGCGTATCTTTAACGTTACTGGCACATCTACTGCAGCAACCACAGCTTGTAAAATCTCTTTTACTAAGCTGGGGCTTTGCATTAACGCAGAACCAGCAAATTTTTTATTCACTTTCTTTGCTGGGCAGCCCATATTGATATCAATGATGTGCGCACCTTGTTCAACGTTGAACTTAGCGGCATTAGCCATTAAATCAGGATCTGCACCTGCTATTTGTACGGAGCGTATACCTTCTTCACCAGAATGCATCATGCGCTGGCGGCTTTTGTCGCTGTCCCAAACGTCGGGATTCGATGAAAGCATTTCTGATACGGCTAAAGCTGCGCCATAGCGTAAACAGAGATTTCGGAAGGCCTGATCGGTGACACCTGCCATTGGTGCCACAATCAGCTGATTAGACAGTTGATACGGGCCAATTTGCATTTCGGACTTCACCTTGCTCTCCAAAGGGGCGCTATAGTAGCCCTTTTTTACGGCCGTGAAAAGGTCAATAAATGACCTAAATGCAACTTTTTTGCTTGACTTTTATTAGCCATCACATCTTTGACTAATAAATGGCGTTTTTTGGCCATTTTTGAGCACTGGTGCGTGTTGCAGAGAGATGTTTTCCTATATACAAGTGTCAATTATGAATGTTAACAACCTGTAAACGAGAATTTACGCACTCAATTAGCTCGTAATATAGCCAATTATTGAGTGCGTTTTAGGCTTGCGAGCTGACTACTTGCGTATTCCTGTTAAGCGACTCCAGTCTTCTTTGTTACTTACTGGATCCATGATGAACCATTGGCTGTAGAAGTCGGATACTTCTTGTGCTTGTTCTTGCAATAAACCCGATAGTGCCAGTTTGCCACCTATTTTGACTTTCTCAGCTATCAAATGTGCTAGCTCTTTTAACGGGCCAGCAAGAATATTAGCGACTAATACGTCTGCTTGTAAGTTGGCTGGTTGATCTTCTGGTAAATATAGGGCCAATTTATCAACTACATCGTTACGTTCAGCATTGGCTTTTGAAGCGTCAATAGCTTGATAATCAATATCAACACCGGTCACTTTTTTGGCGCCGAGTTTAATGGCGGCAATAGCTAAAATACCAGAGCCACAACCAAAATCGATGACTTCTTGGTTTGATAAATCAAGGCTGTCCAACCATTCTAAACATAAGGCGGTGGTAGGGTGAGTACCTGTACCAAACGCTAAACCTGGATCGAGAATGACGTTAACAGCGGTCGGGTCAGGAATTTCACGCCAGCTAGGGCAAATCCATAAGCGTGAACCAAATTGGATTGGGTGAAAGCTGTCCATCCATTCGCGGATCCAGTCTTTATCTTCGACTTGTTCAATTTTATGATTAAAGCCTTTGCCTAAAAATGGCATTGATTCTAAAAACTCGATTGTTGGTGCTAAGTCAGTACCCGCATCAAATAATGCAATCATTACGGTATCTTGCCACAGTGGTGTTTCACCTAATTTTGGTTCGAAAATAGGCTCGTCTTGGCCATCTTCGTAGGTGATGGAAAGTGAACCGTGATCCATTAATAAGTCGCCAAGCAAGTCGGCGTTATCGCGATGAGTGTGAATGCGTAATTGGATCCAAGCCATGGGAATTTCCTAACTGTGGTAAAAGTAATATCAAATTGGCGCTTATTATACCCAAGTTATTTTAAGATGCTCGTTTAGGTGAGAGTTTATTGGTTTTTTGCTCGGTTAAGATGGGCCATTTTGGTCACGTTTATATTAAAAATTGCCCAGGATATTGCTGATGATTAGAAAACAGGTAAGTTAGTTGCGTTAAATTTGATCTGTTCTAGTCGCGATCATATCACCCCGGTCATGTTGTTATTACGCGATAAGTTACGTCAATATTGCCAATAATTATTACCATAAAGTCACATTTTTAGTTAAAACACGCGATTGTCTTTTCTACCGAAAACTCGTTTCGGTTTTTAGTTAACTATCAGTATTGTTTAAGTTTTTATTTGCTAGTTGGTGTGACCCGCTTCTAACTCCCGCTTAATAATAGGTGAACTTTATCACGGTTTGATCATTGTTCATTGCCGCTATTCAAAAACTCCTGATATGGTCAATACTTGTGATTGTGTATAACAGGATATGATGATTTATGGCTGCGAATTCTTTGCAAACGAAAGTCGACAGTGCGGTAAATACCGATAAAGGTTTTGCTCACCCTCTTTGGGCTGCTCGTGCTGATAAACTACAGAGTCTGTCTGGTGTATTACTGGGGCTTTTTCTAGTGATGCATTTGCATTTTGAGTCGAGTATTTTGTTTGGTAAAGAAGCCTTCTACCAAGTGGCACAGTTTCTTGAGGGTGGCATATTCAGTGAAACTGGCCATGGCTATCCTCTGGTAACAAAAATTTTTTCCTGCTTTATGCTATTGATTGTGCTGATCCATGCGGTATTTGCATTACGGCGTTTTCCGACTCAATTAGGGCAATGGCGAGCCTTACGAAATCAAATGCGTTTTTTACCCCATGAAGATACCAAAATTTGGTTTTGGCAAATGATCACTGGTTTTTTATTGTTCTTCCTCGTACCAACGCACTTATTCACCATGATAACCAACCCTGAAATAGGCCCACATCTTTCGGCTGAACGGGTGTATCACCTCAATGCTTGGGTTTTATATATCCTGCTATTACCTGTTGTAGCAGTGCATGCCGTATTTGGTTTATATCGCGTAGTGGTGAAATGGGGCTTGGTTGAGCAACGTTTTGCTATGCTCAAATTTGCCAAGGTGTTGCTAGTGTATTTAATGGTGCTAGGTGTGGCGAGTTTGCTGACGTATATTTTTATTGGCCGCTCTTTAGCATTACCTGTAGTGCCATATGTGTCGATGTTGTAAGGAATTAATATGAAAATTATTTATACCGACACCTTGGTGGTTGGCGCCGGACTAGCAGGATTAAGAGTCGCGATAGCCTCAAAAGAGCGCGGTCTTGATACCTTGGTGTTATCGCTGGTTCCCGCTAAGCGATCACACTCTGTAGCTGCCCAAGGTGGCATGCAAGCCAGTTTAGCCAATACCATAAAAGGCGAAGGTGATGATGAAGACATCCATTTTCAAGATACGGTTAAAGGTTCCGATTGGGGCTGCGATCAAGATGTTGCTCGAATGTTTGCTCACTGTGCACCCAAAGCGGTAAGAGAGTTAGCTCAGTGGGGCGTTCCTTGGACACGAATAACTAAAGGCGATAGACAAGTAATTGTTAACGCTGAAAAAGTGACCATTACCGAGGCTGAAGCGGCTCATGGACTCATCAATGCGCGTGATTTTGGTGGTACCAAAAAGTGGCGTACTTGCTATACCGCAGACGGTGCAGGTCATTCTTTATTGTATGCCGTCGATAATAAAGCCATTTCGTTAGGCATTCCTGTGCATGAAAGGATGGAAGCATTATCGCTTATTCATGATGGTGAGCGTTGCCACGGTGTAATCGCTCGCTGCTTAATTACGGGTGAATTACGCGCTTACATTGCTAAATCGACCACTATTGCCACAGGCGGATACGGACGAATCTATTCTGTATCAACCAATGCCGTTATTTGTGAGGGGATTGGCCAAGCGTTGGCGCTAGATACCGGTGTCGCGACACTAGGAAATATGGAAGCGGTACAGTTTCACCCTACGGCTATTGTTCCGGTAGGCATTTTAACGACGGAAGGTTGCCGTGGTGATGGCGGCGTACTGCGTGATAAAGACGGTTACCGCTTTATGCCCGACTATGAACCAGAGAAAAAAGAACTGGCTTCGCGAGATGTTGTGTCACGTAGAATGACCGAACATATGCGCAAAGGTAAAGGAGTAAATAGCCCTTATGGGCCGCATTTATGGCTGGATATTACTTTATTAGGTCAAAAGCACATTGATACCAATTTGCGTGAAGTTAAAGAGATTTGTGAGAGTTTTTTAGGTATTGATCCGGTTAAAGATTGGATCCCAGTTCGGCCTACACAACATTATTCTATGGGTGGTATTCGTACTAAAGCCAATGGCGAAAGCCCGCAATTATCAGGGCTGTTTAGTGTTGGAGAGGCTGCTTGTTGGGATATGCACGGCTTTAATCGACTCGGTGGCAATTCCCTAGCAGAAACGGTTGTTGGCGGAATGATTATCGGTAAGTACGTTGCTGACTTTGGTGAGCAAAATAGTTTGATCGTTGATACCAATTTAATCGCCCAGTTTGGTAAGCAGTTACAAACAGAAGTTGATCAGCTTATTGCGGGTGAAGGAACAGAAGATCCATTTAAACTTAAAGCTGCAATGCAAAAAATCATGATGGATTACGTCGGGATTTTCCGCAATGGGCCTGAACTTGAACTGGCTGTTACCCAATTAACTGAACTGCTTGAACGTTCGAAAAACCTTGGGTTAAAGTGCAAAAAACGTCACGCTAACCCTGAGCTTGTTGAAGCGTTACGCGTCAAACGAATGTTGAAAGTCGCAGTGACCGTTGCATGCGGGGCGCTTGCTCGTACCGAAAGTCGGGGCGCGCATTCTCGCGAAGATTTTCCACAACGTAATGACCAAGACTGGTTGAACCGTACCTTAACAAGTTGGCCAGATGTTAATAGTTTACGACCAGAAATCAGTTATGAAGCTCTTGATGTGATGCGAATGGAATTACCGCCTGGTTACCGAGGCTATGGTGTTGATAATGCGATTGCTCATCCTGATACCCAAAAACGTCAGCAACAGGTTGAAGCTATTTTAGCTGAATTAGGTGACGATGCTGATAGGTATACCAAGCAAGCTGCATTAATGCCTTTTGAGTTACCTGAAGAATATCAACCACGTAATCAGCGCTTCACTGATACTTTAACTAAAACCAACGCAGAGTCTGGAGAAAAGTAATATGAGCCAAGCACGCACGTTAACTTTTTCCATTTTTCGTTATGATCCGCAAGAGCCTGGCGACAAACCTAAAATGGTGACTTACAGCTTAACAGAAGCACCCGGTATGACGGTTTTCATCGCGTTGAATCAACTACGCGAAACACAAGACCCATCACTACAATTTGATTTTGTTTGTCGCGCGGGTATTTGCGGCAGTTGTGCGATGGTGATTAATGGTTTCCCGACGTTAGCTTGTCGAACTTTAACCGCTAATTATCCAGATGGACATATTAAATTAATGCCATTACCTGGCTTTGATTTAATTGGCGATCTGTCGGTGAATACCGGTAAATTTATGCGCGAATTATCTGAGCGTTTAGCGCTGTGGTTACATCCTAATAGCACAGATAATGATATTCATCGTATAGAAGCGCCGATGTCACCAGAGGAAGCCACTAAACTTTATGAGTTAGAGCGATGTGTAGAATGTGGTGTATGTGTTTCTGCTTGTGCGACTAAACAAATGCGTGACACTTTTGTTGGCGCAGTCGGTATGATGAAAATTGCCCGTTTTGAATTAGACAGCCGTGATACTCGAACCGCTGATGATTTTTACCATGTCATAGGTAATCAAGATGGTGTGTTTGGTTGTATGACGTTGCTCGGCTGCCAAGATACTTGCCCGAAAGATTTACCGCATATGCAGCAAATTGCGTATTTACGCCGGAAAATGGCATCAGTTTAGGGCTGAACGGTAACAGGCGATAGCAAGCGGAAAGACTAGATGCTAGAAACTATACGAGCTAAAGCTTTAAAGGCTGGAAGATCGATAACAAGCGGTAGAGTGATAACAGGCGATGGCAAGTGGAAAGACTAGATGCTAGAGCGCTTCGCTGCTAGAAACTATACGAGCTAAAGCTTTAAAAGCTGGGGGATCGATAACAAGCGGTAAAACGATAACAGGCGATGGCAAGTGGAAAGACTAGATGCTAGAGCGCTTCGCTGCTAGAAACTATACGAGCTAAAGCTTTAAAGGCTGGAAGATCGATAACAAGCGGTAGAATGATAACAGGCGATGGCAAACGGAAAGGCTAGATACTAGAGCGCTTCGCTGCTAGAAACTATACGAGCTAAAGCTTTAAAGGCTGGAAGATCGATAACAAGCGATAGAATGATAACAGGCGATGGCAAGTGGAAAGGCTAGATGCTAGAGCGCTTCGCTGCTAGAGGCTATACAAGCTAAAGCTTTAAAAGCGGGGGGATCGATAACAAGCGATGGCAAACGGAAAGGCTAGATGCTAGAGGCTATACGAACTAAAGCTTTAAAGACGGGCAGAGTGGTAACAAGCAGTGAATGATAACAAGCGATAGCAAGCGGGAAAGGCCAGATGTTACTGCATTTATCGCCGCGAAGCGAAGTTGCAGGACTTAGTCTGCTCTAGGTCTTAGATATATTTTATCGATAATTAGACATAAAAAATGCCGCTAAATTAGCGGCATTTTTGCGATTATTTTGCGTTTAGGTAATGAATTACTTAGCGCGCTTCATTGCAGTGAAAAATTCTTCGTTAGTTTTGGTCATAGCCAATTTATCGATTAAGAATTCCATTGCAGAAACTTCGTCCATTGGATGTAAGATTTTACGTAAAATCCACATTTTCTGAAGTTCTTCTGGCGTCGTTAGTTTTTCTTCACGACGAGTACCAGAGCGATTGAAGTCAATCGCAGGGAATACGCGTTTTTCAGCAGCTTTACGAGAAAGGTGTAACTCTTGGTTACCAGTACCTTTAAATTCTTCGTAAATTACTTCGTCCATTTTCGAGCCTGTATCAACCAGGGCTGTGGCGATAATGGTTAAGCTGCCACCGTGTTCAATGTTACGTGCAGCACCAAAGAAACGCTTAGGACGATGTAATGCGTTAGCATCAACACCACCGGTTAACACTTTACCCGATGAAGGGATGACGGTGTTATAAGCACGGGCTAAACGAGTAATCGAATCTAACAAAATGACGACGTCTTTTTTATGCTCAACTAAACGTTTTGCTTTCTCGATAACCATTTCGGCTACTTGAACGTGACGGCTGGCTGGTTCATCAAAGGTAGAAGCAATGACTTCGCCTTTAACCATACGCTGCATTTCTGTCACTTCTTCAGGACGTTCATCGATAAGTAATACCATTAACACCACATCTGGGTTGTTATAAGTAATACTTTGAGCAATATTCTGTAGTAACAATGTTTTACCGGCTTTTGGCGGTGCAACAATCAAACCACGCTGGCCTTTACCTATTGGAGAACAAAGATCAAGGATGCGAGAGGTGATGTCTTCTGTTGAACCATTACCGCGCTCCATGCGAAGACGTTCTTCTGCATGTAATGGGGTTAAGTTTTCAAACAGGATTTTATTGCGAGAGCTTTCTGGTTTATCAAAGTTGACTTCACTGACTTTCAACAGTGCAAAATATCTTTCGCCTTCTTTCGGCGGTCTGATTTTACCAAAAATACTGTCACCAGTACGCATGTTAAAGCGACGAATTTGACTTGGAGAAACATAAATATCGTCAGGACCCGCAAGGTATGAGCCATCTGAACTTCTTAAAAATCCAAATCCGTCTTGGAGGATTTCTAATACACCGCCACCGAAGATGTCTTCTCCGCTTTTAGCGTGAGCTTTCAAAATTGAGAAGATGATATCTTGTTTACGGGTACGAGCCATATTTTCCAGATTCATGCTTTCAGCAAGCGAAACTAGATCTGAAATTGGCGTGTCTTTTAATTCTGTTAAATTCATGTATGGGAGTCTTGTTTTGCGCGACGAAGCTTACCGCAATCAATCAGCAAGTTTGAAAAGATATTTTATGATTGATAAACGAGAAGAGGTTAATTGAAAAAATCTGATGAATAAATTAGCACTTTATGTGTTGGTCGTCCAGAAATTTAGCGTAAATAAAACCTAAAAATGGCACAAGTTGCTCAAAACTTGTGCCATTTAACGTTTCTAGGCTAATTCTCGTTAGATCTTAGCGTCAATGAACTCTTTTAATTGCGTCTTTGATAGTGCACCAACTTTAGTTGCTACTAGCTCGCCGCTTTTGAACATTAACAATGTTGGAATACCGCGTACGCCGTATTTCGCTGGTGAAACGTTGTTTTGGTCAACGTTTAGTTTTGCGACTGTAAGTTTGCCTGCGTATTCTTCAGCAACGTCGTTTAGGATTGGGGCAATCATTTTACAAGGACCACACCACTCAGCCCAGAAGTCGACTAATACTGGTGTTTCAGACTTTAATACGTCGTTTTCAAAGCTGTCATCGCTTAGGTATACAATTTTATCGCTCATGTAGTTCTCCAGATTTGGTTCCATTGCTAGTTTATTAATGGCTTACCATGTATATTGGGTCAGTTAAATAGCTTTTCAAGAGACCGTTTTAGTAATGTAGCTATTTCAAACGATCGAATCTTTTTTTGCAACCCCTACAGGTATGCTTGTGCTATGAGCCAAACACATTTATCGACCAAGAAATTCGCCGACTTCCCTTTAAAGCCCGAAATACTCGCGGCATTGAACGAGAACGGCTTTGAGTTTTGCACGCCAATACAGGCGTTATCTTTACCTATTTTACTTAATGCAAAAGATATTGCCGGACAAGCCCAAACCGGCACCGGTAAAACTATGGCATTTTTAGTGGCCACATTTAACCACTTACTTAATGTTGCTGCACCTGAGAGTCGCAAAGCAACTGAACCCCGCGCTATTATTATGGCGCCTACACGTGAATTAGCAATTCAGATTGCTAAAGATGCCAAGTTATTAGCGGCACATACAGGCTTAAAAGTTGGTATCGTTTACGGTGGCGAAAGCTATGAAACTCAGCGCGCTGTATTAGACAAAGGCGTTGATATTCTAATTGGTACCACCGGACGTATTATTGATTATGTGCGTCAGGGAGTGATTAGTTTAAGCCACATTCAAGCCGTTGTGCTTGATGAAGCTGACCGTATGTTTGATCTTGGCTTTATTAAAGACATTCGCTTTTTATTCCGCAGAATGCCTGATGCTAAGTCACGCTTGAATATGCTGTTTTCTGCCACGCTTTCAATGAAAGTGCAGGAATTAGCATACGATCATATGAATGATCCTGAAAAAGTTGAAATCGAACCGTTAGAAAAAACCTCTAAAAATATCAAAGAGGAAATTTTCTACCCGTCGATGGAAGATAAGATGCGTTTATTACTGAGCCTAATTGAAGAAGATTGGCCAGATAAAGCGATTGTGTTTTCGAACACAAAACACAGCTGTGAAAAGTTGTGGTCTTATTTAGAAGGTGACGGTCATCGTGTGGGTTTATTAACCGGTGATGTTCCGCAAAAGAAACGTATCCGTATTCTTGAGCAATTTACCTCTGGTGAAATCGATGTATTAGTGGCAACAGATGTAGCCGCACGTGGGTTACATATTTCTGATGTGTCACACGTATATAACTATGATTTACCTGATGATTGTGAAGATTATGTGCACCGTATTGGCCGAACCGGTCGTGCGGGACAAAAAGGTATTTCAATCAGTTTTGCTTGCGAAGAATATGCACTGAATTTACCTGAAATTGAAACCTATATTAACCATTCTATTCCTGTGTCTAATTACGATAAAGATGCGCTATTAGATGATATTCCGCCTCCGGCGCGTATTCATCGTAAGCCTCCTACATCTCGGACTCGTGATGGTGGAAGTAAAGGTGCTCATCGTAGTGGTGGAAATACTTCACGTCCGCCACGCCATAGGACCCGTAGACCATAGTCAATGTCATTGTTAACGGTATCTCAGCCCTATGCGGCGATAACATTAGGTTCTAACAGTTTTAATATGTTAGTGGCTAATTCGGTAGGTAATAAGCCGATTGTTATCGCTAAATATAAACGTAAAGTGCGCCTTGCCGAAGGTATAGGCGAAGATGGCATGTTGTCTGAACATGTTATGCAGCGTGGTTTAGAATGCTTAGCCATGTTTGCCGACATGTTAGCGCAGCACCATATCGATAGCGCTAATGTGGCTGTATTTGCTACCGCTACTTTGCGTGTTATCCGTAATGCCGATGAATTTCACCAGCGAGCGATGCCAATATTGTTGCATCCAATCGAGGTCATTTCGGGGTTGCGCGAAGCTGAACTGATTTATCAAGGTATGGTGGCCACCACTAAAGGTGAGGGACGCCGGTTAGTGATTGATATTGGCGGCGCTAGTACCGAGTTTATTATTGGTGACGGCAATCAGGTGTTGTTTAAAACCAGTTTGCCAATGGGGTGCGTGCTATTTAATCAACGATTTTTTAGTCATGCGCCGCTTCAAGCCATCGACTTTGAACAGGCCGTAGATTACGTTAATACGATTTTAGCAGAACATCGTCCTCACTTACTCGATTTAGGTTGGCAAAGTGTTGTGGGGGCTTCTGGTGCGGTTCAATCAGTGGTATCGGTGTTACAGCATCGACAACGGTCAGAAGTGATTACCCTTAAGATTTTGTTTGGTTTTCGTAATGAGATATTATCGCAAGCAGATGCCAGACTTAGTGGCATTAACGGCTTAAATGCCGAACAAGCTCCTACATTTTCTGCGGGGGTTGCGATATTAATTGCGTTGTTTGAAAGCTTATCAATTAGTCGTTTACATCTTGCTGGTGGCGCACTTCGCGAAGGCGTATTACAACTGTTAGCTGATCGCATAGCAGCAAAAGTCTCGATATAGTCACTGCATAATCGTAATAAAAAATAGGTCGCCAATGGCGACCTATTTTTTATTACGATTATTAAGTTATTACTTTTAGTTGTTTAAACAAACATTTTCAATAACTTCTTACATAACTACTTTAAAATCTCAACTAAATCGGCTTCCAATGTAGCTTGAGGGCGTTCAACGATACGGCCTAGCTCTTTGCCTTGTTGCTTAACGATAAACGTTGGGATTCGGCTGAACGCATATTTTGCCGCTAAACCTTCAGGGTCTTGTTTACTTCGATCGACACCAATGTATTCAACTTCAATATTGGGATTGGCTGCCGCTTCAATGATTCGCATAAAGTGCGGTGTTTCGCGATGGCAATCTGGGCACCAAGTGCCAATAATCACGACTATTTGCGTCGGTTCTTTAATGGCTTTGAGTACATCGATCGCTTGCGCATCAACTTGGTAATTGGTAAACCCTTCAGTATAGCCGGGTAATTCAGTTGTTAGAGTTTGTGGTTGGATTACGCCAGTTAAAATCACTTCTTGTTTCTCCTCGCTGCATGTTGCAATAAAGCCTTGTTGATCTTTTTCAAATGCGCAACCTGAATTCGCTGATGCGGCCATAGGCAGCATTTGGCTACTGAAAAAGAGCGCTGTTGTGGCCAATAATGTTCTAACGTTATTGTGCATGATAATGTCTCGGTTAAGAAGAAAATACTGTACTTGACTGTATTCAAGCATGCTTAAACAGGGCTGTTAAGAGACTATGACTTATGATGTAGAGTTGATCACGATAATGAGATGTATGAGACTTGCCTTATGATGTAATTGAATTGCAATTGACGTAGTGCGCAGTGTTAAAATAAAAAAGCCAACCCTAGATGGATTGGCTTTATAACTACGCAATATCGGAGGTTTACGAGTTTTGCTCTTTAAGCCACTGAGCAGCACGTTTGGCAAAGTAGGTTAGAATACCGTCCGCTCCAGCGCGCTTAAAGCAAAGTAATGACTCCATCACAATGGCTTTTTCTGCTAACCAACCGTTTTGAATAGCAGCCATGTGCATGGCGTACTCTCCGCTGACTTGATAAGCAAATGTTGGCACTGCTAATTCTGTTTTGACACGGTGTACAATGTCTAAATAAGGCATCCCTGGTTTAACCATTACCATGTCGGCACCTTCTTGGATATCTAATGCCACTTCGTGTAAGGCTTCGTCGCTGTTAGCTGGATCCATTTGGTAGCTGTGTTTATTGCCACCTTTTAAGTTACTAGCCGATCCGACAGCATCGCGAAAAGGACCGTAATAACTTGATGAATACTTAGCGGAGTAAGCCATGATTTGAGTATTCACAAAGCCATTTTCTTCAAGTGCTTGGCGGATTGCACCGATACGACCATCCATCATGTCTGATGGCGCGACAATATCTGCTCCTGCAGCGGCATGAGATAAAGCCTGCTTGACTAGGATCTCGGTGGTGATGTCATTCATGATATAGCCAGTGTCATCGATAATACCGTCTTGACCATGAGTCGTGTACGGATCTAAAGCTACATCCGTCATGATACCAAGCTGTGGAAATGCCTGCTTTAATTCACGGACTGCACGTTGTACTAATCCATCAGGATTGTAAGACTCTTCTGCAAGTAAACTTTTTTTATCTGCTGGCGTCACGGGAAATAGTGCAATAAGCGGAATGCCAAGCTCAACAAGCTCAGCGGCTTCTTTTAATAATAGATCAACCGAGAAACGCTCAATTCCTGGCATTGAAGCAATTTTTTCTGAGCGTTGAAAACCTTCTAACACGAACATCGGATAAATGAGATCGTTAACTGTTAAGGTATTTTCAGACATTAAACGACGGCTAAATTCATGTTTACGCATGCGGCGCATTCTGCGCTGTGGAAAGGCACTAGTAATAATATTCAATTTCGACTCCTGGTTTAGATCTCGTCTGTTTCGAGCGGGTAATAGCAGACTTTGTTTCGGCCGCTGCGTTTAGCTTTATACAGGGCTTTATCTGCTTGTTCTAGTAATAGCATTGGGTGCTCATCACTTTCGATAATTGTTTCACTGACACCGATACTGACCGTTAAGGGTATCGTGTGGCCATTATGGACAATAGTAAGCTCGCTGATGGCTTGGCGAATTTGCTCTGCAACTAGCAGGGCACCTTCAATATCTGTACAAGGTAAAATAATAGCAAATTCTTCACCACCAAAACGTGATACGAGATCCGTTGGACGTTTTACGTATTCACATAATGTATTTGCAATCATCTTTATGGTGTAGTCGCCACTAAGGTGGCCGTATTGGTCATTGATATTTTTAAATTTATCGATATCAATCATTAACAAAGACATAGGTGTTTGTTGGCGACGGCTAATACGGCCTTCTGCAATTAGACGACGATCAAAAGCACTACGATTTTTCACTCCGGTAAGGCTGTCTATAGTGTTTTGCTCAGTCAGCTTTTGATTGACCTCATTGAGTTCGCGTAAGGTAATTTCTAATTCAAGTGTTCGTTCTTGTACCATTTGTTCAAGTTTTTCACTGTTTTCAGCTTCGTTACGCAGCGCTTCTTCACGGATCTCTCTAAGTCGTTGTGCTTGTTCTAATGTCTGTTGCTGGATCTCAAATTTAGCTTTTCGCTCATCGTTATAACGTAAGGCGAGCACCGCAGCCATAGTGATTACTTCAAAAGTGAGCCCTATCATTACGGGTATCTGTGGCGATATGCTCAGAGTGATTAGGCCGAGATAAATTAGCCCTGTGATAATGCACCCAACCATTAAACCCATACGGCCTATGGCGTATAAAGGAGCATTACGTTGGCCGCCAAAAGCTTGGATCAAGGAGAAAGCCATTAAAATTGTACTGATAGTTAATACTACAAATGCTAGAAAATACAGTGCAAAACTGTAGTTAATAAATGGCATGATGATCGTTAAGCCAAAACAAAGCACTGCCATGATGCGACAAATACGCAACATCCTTTGATTATGATATTTTAGCTGTAATACTTTTTCAGTAAACATCAATGAAAATCCCAGTGTTAATGGGATGAGTATGATGAATATATACTGCTGTATTATGGGCCATTGAGGCCACAAATAGCGAAATGATACGCCATGAATTGTCGCAGTGAGTAACGTCAGTCCTAATACATAACCGCTGTAATAACTGTAACTATAAGATGCCGACGCAAGGGCAATAAATAAACTGAACAAGCAAATAGCGAGTAATAAGCCTATTTGCATACCACTAAACAAGTTCTTGGTTTCGGTTAGCCGCGTTAGGTCGTTTGATGACCACAACACTAATGGCAAACTGATACTACCTTTACTGTCTATTTTCAGATAAAAAGTATGAGTTTCACCAGGTTCAAAATTAACTGGATATAAAAAGATATTGCTTTCTAATGGTCGTTGCTTAAATGGCAAGGAGTCGCCCATGATTTCAGTACTGACCAGTTCCCCATTGATCAGGTGGTATATTTTAACACTGTCGAGTAATGGATTATCTAAGGCTATAATGCGTGATAAATGGTCGTTGGGATTAAATATACTAAAACTCACCCAATAGTTTTTAATGCCTATTTTGTATGGTTGATTGGTATCGATTTTTTTCCAGCTGTTTTCTGGCCGTTGTAATAATGTGGTTAGGTTTTCAATATCATTACTTTGATTGGCATAAACCCAGTCTTGTAACTCAATTTTTGTTATGGAATCTGATGTCAGTCTAAGCGGTATCCCAGAGAGTGTATTAGCCCAACAGTTTTGGCTAATCAACAGCAAAAACAATCCAATTAACACTCTAAAGTGATATTTACATTGCTGTTGTAACTGATGAGTTATGAGGGGCATCATCAGTTATTATTCACGTTTAGATGAACTGGCAGTTGGAAAAAATCACAACTGTTTTTATAACATTCTTGCGCCAATGTTTGCGGTGATTGTTGGCGTAAATTAGCCATATACTCGACAATATAAGGTAAGTATTGGGGTAAGTTTCTACTCGACTTAGGTTTAGGCCGCATACTACGAGGTAATAAGTAAGGACTATCGGTTTCTGCCATAATGCGATTACTAGGAATCAACGGCACTAATTGAGCGAGCTCTTGTCCTCGGCGTTCATCACAAATCCAACCTGTAATGCCAATGTATAAATCAGCCGCTAAGCATTCAAATAACTCATCTTTACTGCCAGTAAAACAGTGCAATAAAGCATTAGGGAGTTGAGCTCTGTACTCATTTACAATGGCGATAAAATCACTATGTGCTTCACGACAATGCATCAGTACAGGCATATTGAGTTCGCAAGCCAGCTCTAATTGCGCTGCAAATGCCTTTCTTTGTGCAAGACGAGGTGAAAAGTCGCGATTGTAGTCAAGTCCACACTCACCAATAGCAACCACTGTTTCTTGTGTGGCAAGCTGAGTTAAACGTGCTTTGCTGTGTTGATCCCAAGACGATGCATGATGCGGGTGAACACCTGTAGTGCAGTAGAGTTGTTGCGGGTATTGTTGGCAGAGAGATATTGAGTCGGAGCTTTCATCGAGATCGCTGCCAATAATAATTAACGGCGAAACATGATGTTTCGCCGCGTCATTGATAATAGTGTCAATATCGTGCTTAAGCCTGTCGCTAAGCAGATTGACTGCAATGTCGATGTATTGAGTCATGTAATAAAAGTGCTGTAGTTACTTTAATCGTCTAACTCGGACAGTAGCATTGCGTTCATCGCTACCCAATAAAAATGAATTCAATGCACCCGTTTCAATAAAGATGCGTTGACCTTTTTTGATTTTATAATTCTTTGAATTACTTTGCTTCCATACTTGGCCATTGCTGAGTGTTATCACAAATGCGCCTAATGCATCTTTCTTGACGCTAATGACTTCAGAATAAATCTTATCGACTTCATCTTCTATTACTTTCTTTTGTAGGCCAAAATCATCAACGCTGAGCACTTGAGGGCTTGCTGCAGCTATAGGTGCCACAACTTTTGGTGTAGCTGGCGGCCTTGGAGCTTCTGATGGAGCTATCTTAGTTGTATTTGTCGTCGTCATTATATGAGCACTGGGTTTAGCATTAGCTGCTAATTCGTCATAACAAGTTAATCGCACGGTTTTGTCCGTTTTAGCGGCACATATAGACAGTTGCTGACCAAGATTAGTATTGGCATGTGCATTAGCCGACATCAATATGATCCCGACGGCAATTAAACTTAAACGCATTGATTCTTCCTTATTATTTTAGTCAGTAGAGCCTTTCTTTATCGCTTAATTCTCAGCTTGTTCGTTTTCTGGCTCATCTTCTTTTTTGCTGTAGAAACGTGCGGCGATTAGTCCACCTTCAAACAATAACAGCATTGGTACGGCTAGCATAGTCTGCGAGATAATATCGGGCGGCGTGAGTACCATGCCAACAACAAAAGCTCCTACTACAATATAAGGACGTTTTTGGCGTAACTCATCGGGTGTGGTAACACCAGCCCAGCATAACAAAACCACTGCTACAGGTATTTCAAAAGCTAAACCAAAGGCAAAAAACAGTTTTAAAATAAAACTCAAATAGCTGCTGATATCAGTAGCAACTTGCACGCCATCTGGAACTACACTAGTGAAAAAACCAAATACAACGGGGAAAACAATATAGTAGGCAAAGGCTATTCCAAGATAAAACAACAGGGTGCTGCTGGCTAACAAGGGAACAACTAAGCGTTTTTCATGTTTGTATAATCCAGGGGCGACAAAAGACCATACTTGATAGAGTACATAGGGAATGGCGATGAAGAATGCTAGCACGAGTGTTAATTTAAAGGGTGCAAAAAAAGGCGCGGCAACGTCGGTTGCAATCATGCTGCCTGTTTCTGGAAGCGAACGCATTAGTGGTAGAGCTATGTAGTGATAAATATCGTTAGCCCAATACACAATAGTAATGAATACCAATAACACGCTGCCAATGGCTCTAAGCAATTTGTTACGTAATTCAAGCAAATGGCTAATAAGCGGTTGCTGCTGCGACATGGATTATCCGTTTTATTTAGGGGTTGAACTGTTTTCGCTAGTCGCTTCAGATGACTTAGCTTCTACGACTGAAGGAGACTCGTCAGGTGATGCTTTTGGCGCTACAGGTGATGTGTCTTCAACTTTATAAGGACGATTCACTGACTCAGCGGCTTTTTTCAGCTGATCAATCGACTCTTGTAGCTCTGGCGACAAATTGGCTAAACCTTTGCTTTCAGCTTTTTTTAAATCAGCATGTAACTGATCAATTTTAAGCTCTTGCTCAAGTTCATCTTTGACAGAGTTAGCCATGCGCTTAAGCGCGCGGATCCAACCTGTTAACGAACGTACTGCAACCGGTAGTCTTTCGGGGCCTAGTACGACTAGCCCCAAAATACCGATCAGCAGCAGCTCCATAAAGCCGATACCGTCAAACATAATAAATTACGCCTGTTTATCTTTAGATTCTGTTTCAGGTTGCTTTTCTGCAGCCTGTTGCGAAGTCGCTGCAGTTTGGTCTTTTTCTTTGTCATCTAAAGATTTATTTTCATCTTCTGGAGTCATGGCGTTTTTAAAGCCTTTTACTGCTCCACCTAAATCACCGCCCAAAGAACGCAATTTTTTAGTCCCAAATAATAGAATGACAATTAACGCTACGATTAGAAGCTGCCAAATACTGATGCCGCCCATGAAGATTTTCCTCTTTAAAGTAAAATGGTTTTTGTAGAAAAGTTATTTCAAAATCCATAATAACACTCAATTCTTTAAGTATTATGAACCTCTAATAAATTAGTGCTAGCTAAAATTTACGATTCTTTGGCCTAGATCTCCATCCTATCGCCCAAATCAATATACCTGCACCGATACAGATATATGCAGGCCATAGTGTAGCTATTTGAGTAAATAAAATTGTGCCACAGATCAATAATACAGCCGATGTGATAAGTAGATAATTACTCTTGTGCGATTTCTGTTGGTAGCGCAAGTACTTATCTAGCATTTGCTGTTGAGTGCCGAGTAATTTACGACCTAGTTTTAAATTGTCGTAAATCAATTCAGGAAACTCAGGGAGTTTATCTGCCCAAAACGGCGCATTTGATTTTACTTTATTGAACATGGCTTTAGGGCCGACTTGTTCTGACATCCAATTTTCTAGGAAGGGTTTGGCTGTTTGCCATAAATCTAGTTGCGGATATAACTGGCGGCCTAAACCTTCAATATACAATAAGGTCTTTTCGAGTAGCACCAGTTGTGGCTGCACCACAATATCAAAATGACGCGCGGTTCTAAACAGCTCCAACAGTACATGACCGAATGAAATTTCATCTAATGGTTTATTAAACATGGGTTCGCAAACTACTTTTACCGCTTGTTCAAACGCAATAATATCAGTGTGTTCCGATACCCAACCTGACTCAATATACAGCTGGGCGATACGGTGATAATCACGATTAAAAAAGGCTAAAAAGTTTTCTGCAAGGTATCGTTTATCTACTTCGGTTAACGTGCCCATAATGCCGCAGTCTAGACCGATATAAAATGGGTCGTCTGGATGTTCACGACTGATAAAAATGTTGCCAGGATGCATATCTGCGTGGAAAAAATTGTCGCGAAACACTTGGGTGAAAAACAATTCTACACCGCGTTCAGCAAGCAGTTTAAAGTTGGTACCTTGAGCTCGTAACGCTTCGGTGTCAGAGACTGGAATACCGTAAATGCGTTCCATGACCATAAGGCGTTGATAACTGTGTTCTTCGTAAACAAAAGGTACATACAGCGAATTGGAACCCAGAAAATTATTGCGCAGCTTTATGGCGTTGAGCGCTTCGAGCTTTAAGTTTAGCTCGCCTAAAATGGTGGTGCGGTAATCTTCAATCACTTCTGCTGGGCGTAAACGATTACCGTCACCTAATAAGGTTTCGAGTAAGTTAGCCGTTTGAGTCATTAACTGTAAGTCAGCTAATATCTGCTGCTCAACATTAGGCCGCAGCACTTTAAGTACCACCGCTTTACCGTTAGATTTTAAGGTAGCAGTGTGCACTTGCGATATGGATGCCGAGGCAAGTGGTGTATCGTTAAAATCGTCGAAATAGGTTGCGATAGGAGCACCAAGCTCAGCTTCGATGGCTTCTCGTGCTAAAGCGGAATCAAACGGAGGTACTCTGTCTTGCAACATGGCCAACTGATAGGCCCATTCGTCGTCAAGTAAATCACGGCGAGTCGACAACATTTGCCCTAGTTTGATGTATACAGGCCCTAAATCTTGCATCGCTAATTTTAAGCGTTCTGCTGGCGATTTAGTTTTATGTTTATTACGGACCCAAAATAAACTGTTGCGCACAATGGCGAAATACCAAGGCTTTTTGTGTTTAGGTATTAAGTCATCTAAGCCAAAATGCAGAATGGTTTTAATGACATGGTAACCACGCCTGATACTTGCAGTTGTCATTGCGTTATTTGATCTCTTAATTGGGCTATCTTGGCTTCGATACGTTCGGTTTGACTGACTAGTTCGTCCAGATTATCACGAAAGTGTAGCCATTCAATTTTATGCGGTGCCAAGCGATATTCTTCAGTGGTTAACTGGCTGATGTGTGAGCGAGTTTTTTGTAAAACCAGTTTGATATCATGGTTAAATTGTTTTGCTGTAGCAACGAGTTTATGCGTCGGAGCATCACCAATATAACGTGATAATGGTTCAGCAAAATCAACGTGAATATTCTGTAAATAATGGCTTAACGATTGCAGTAATTGAATGTCGCCTTCCAAACTGAGTTTATCTTGTTTGATAAGCTCAGTTAAATTAGCGCCTTCAGTCAGCTGATATAATGTTGATGCATCAGCTCGTACGGTTACAGCAACATCACCTTCGTAATGGCTCAGCACTTGAATTTGTTTGGCAAACACCAAATAAATGGGCCAATTTAACTGACTCAATTGAATACAAAATACTTTGCCGTGCAATGACTTTTGGCGAGCATAGTCACTTTTAGCCTGTGCTGGCAGTTGGTTAAAAGCGGTTTCAATGGCTGCACAAGTTAACAAAGCAAAGTGATTAGGGGTCATTAGAACTTATAACCTCTATGCAATGCGACAACGCCGTCTGTCATGTTGGTGTAGTCGACTTGTTCAAAACCTGCATCGACCATCATTTGTTTAAGGGTTTCTTGATCAGGATGCATCCGAATTGATTCGGCAAGGTATTCGTAGCTGTCAGCATCTTTAGTGATTAATGCGCCCATTTTAGGTAACACCTTAAAGCTATACATGTCGTAAACTTTACGCATTAATTCATGTTTAGGTGTTGAAAACTCAAGCACGAGTAGTTTTCCACCAGGCTTTAATACTCGCTGCATTGAACGTAACGCCGCATCTTTATCGGTAACATTACGTAAACCAAATGCGATAGTGATGATATCAAAATGGTTATCAGGAAACGGCAGTGCTTCAGCATTAGCTTGAACATAGCTGACGTTATTGACGATACCTTTGTCACGTAATTTAGTGCGACCGACCTTGAGCATTGAATCATTAATGTCAGCAAGAACGACTTGACCTCTATCGCCGACTAAATGCGAAAACTTAGCCGTGAGATCGCCAGTACCACCAGCTAAATCAAGCACTTTCATACTAGGTCTTGCAGCCGCTACTTCAATGGTGTGGCGCTTCCAAAAGCGGTGAACTCCAAAAGACATCACGTCATTCATAATGTCGTATTTTGCCGCGACGGAATGAAACACGTCAGCAACTAAGTCTGCTTTTTTATCAGCTTCGACAGTTTTATATCCAAAATGAGTGTTTTTCGGTTCGCCTTCAGACATCGGTATATTCCTATAATGTGCGATAATTAATAGCGAGTGTATGCCATTGCGAATGATTGCTGAAATGCTGCGGTGCGAGAGTGTGACAACAATCAATTAGTTGTCTTACCTTACACCTAAATATACATTTCACTTCAACTTGAACGCAGCAATGAGCTTCGCGTCGATTAGCCCCAATAAAAATCAGCAGTTAAGGCTAAAAAATTGCCTGCATTAGAGCATAAAATTAGCCTTTAATGAATAGCCGCAGCTGATTCTAATTCAGACAGGTTAATCGACCCTGAAGATAAGCATAAATTAACTCACTGAGACCTTGACCAGCATCGCGGTAACCCGCTTCTAACCCCGCGTGATGACATGCTGGAGCGGTTTCAGCAAAATGGGCGTAACGGCATGGACAATGCTTAGCAATATAATGCACATAATGGCACGCATCGAGTATCGATATACCGGCAAAAGTCGCTGCGCTACTGGGCATATTGGCAATCGCATCGACATCGAGCTCTAATGCTACTGGCAGTTGGGTTTGATTTAATGATTTAGCAATTTGTTTCAATGCGGTTTCTAGCGACAATTCACGCCGGATCCAAATTTGTTGAAAACTGTTCCATGTGGCGCCAATTAGGCTCAGTTGTTCTAGGGTTTCTTCGCTGTTTTTTAATTCATGCAAGCCGAGAATATGATAATGGTCGAGGGCGCCATTGGCGGCGGCATAACTAAATCCATTACCGCTGTGGCGACCTTCTCGTGGTCTAAAATCACTGTGTGGATCGAGGTTGACGGCTGCGACAGGTAGGCCTGTAGTGGCTTTTGTTGCCATTAATAAACCATAAGCATTATTGTGGCCGCCGCCGATAACGATGGGTTCTAATCCTGCTTGCATGATTTCACTTACAGCAGCAATAACGATGTCATCTAGTTGTGCGGTTGCTTGACGTAATTGTTCAACGGTAGCGGTTGTTGGTAACGATGTACCAAGACTGATTTGGCCTAAAATGGCACATTCGTTACCATTAAGAAATCGATTGGACTGTAAATTGATCAACTGTTTCATGCTAGCGATAAAGGCATCATCAGCCCCGCCTCGGCCAAGGTTGGCCCGTGGCCCCACATCTTCTGCAATGGCAATAATGGCAAACTGAGCGCCACTAGATTTAGCCCGTTGGGCATTTTGCGCTAATGACAGTTCAGCAGATGCCAGATAAACCTGTTGGCCTATTTTGGTTTCATTAGGGCGTAAATTTAATAATGCATCGCAATGCTGCTGAGTGAATGCGCTAAACATGGTTATTCTCCGAATTACAGCCGCAAAAAAACCAGCATAGCTGGTTTTTAAAGGAATTGTCTGCCAGCTTTTTACAAAGCTAAATTGGCTATGACTGATTATTCAATATCTAATGGTTCTGGAGACAGAATAACGCCAGTGTTATCAGCATAGATATGGTCACCCGGTAAGAAGGTCACTCCACCAAAATTAACTGGAATTTCGACTTCGCCCACACCGTTACTTTCAGCACCGACAGGAATCGAAGCAAGCGCCTGGATACCAATATCAAGTTCTTCAAGAGCGTCAACGTCACGTACTGAACCGTAAATGAGGATACCTTCCCAATTGTTGGCTACAGCAATTTCAGCAATTCTAGCATCGAGTAGGGCACGTCTTAACGATCCACCACCATCGACTAATAGTACTTTACCTTCACCGTCTTCTTCTAAAGCATCAGCAATCAGACCATTATCTTCAAAACACTTAATTGTACTGATTGAGCCACCGAAGGAGCTGCAACCACCGTAGTTACTGAACATTGGTTCGACGACATCGACTACATCTATATACATGTCGCAGAGTTCTGAGGTGTTGTATTCCATATTTCACTCCTGTTGGACAGCAAAGGTAAATTGCTGGGTAAAGCAAAGTTAAATGAATTATATGAGCTTTTTATGAAAATAAAAGCCTTATCAATCACTGGATTGTTATAAATCAACTTATGGTGTTACTTATGCCCAAATGACGCATTGGCCTAAATAGAGAACAAGGATCAAATTTGTAAGTAATTTTCTTTCAAATTGAACCAATTAGTCGATATATGTTGATTTAGGTCATCCTAATACGTTTTTTAATTACATTTTTGTTCAACAGTTTGTTAGCATATTGCTAGATTTATTAATGTTAGTTTACAAAATAATACTAGCTTTAGGGGCACGGATCCCCCGTTACGCATACGGAAGGCAGAGAGCCTGAAACAGAGGTTCTTATGGAAAATATCAATATTATTGAAGTCTTAGGTTATGCAGCATCAGTTATGGTTGCCATTTCACTAATGATGAAAGACATCGTTTTACTAAGATGGTTAAACTTTGTCGGCTGTTCTTTTTTTGTTGCCTACGGATATGCAATCGAAGCGTGGCCAGTAGCGGGCATGAATGCCTTTGTTGCATGCATTAACATTTTTCACTTAATTAAGATTTATCGTAATAAAAGTGCACAGCCACAAACTGCATAATTGCACGAGTCATATTAAGTTATCGTGTTAGCGAATGACGATAACACGGTCGCGATTGATAACCCCTCAAGCCAAACTTGAGGGGTTATTGCTTTAAATCGCATTAATTTAAACCACAAACAGATATCAAACCGCTTTTCATTCTACTGCCTGCGTTATAACCGCCCGCAATAAGCTCCCTATGAACGTATTAATGCTTCTTTTGAGTAACATCAATTAGTCCAATCTCTTATTATCAGTTGAAATGATCTCGCCAGTAAACATCGGCAGTTAAGCTTCTACCATGGTGACTTTCTAACGTTAAATTCAGCTCTGGGCAGTGTCATAAAACTTTAGGCTAACTGTCACCTCGTGTTCATTACCTCTGTCTATTATCTAAACTGTTAACAAATACATAACTTTAGTCGGATTAATATTAGGTAAATGATATTGCCGACGTTTGACATGGAGTCAGGCATGAAGAGTATCAGTCAGTTAGATAAATATTGGTTTTATTGGGTAGTGCAATTTAGTCGAGATAACGGCTTAAATCAGGCTGCTAAACGTGTCTCTGCAACCGGTGATGGTCACTATTATGCTTATTTATCTGTTGCGCTGTTATTTTTCCATCCCAACGGTCAGCACTTTTTTAATTTAGTGTTGGGGAGTTTCTTGGTTGAGTTGCCGTTGTATCTACTGTTGAAAAATAGCATTCGACGTCATCGTCCTTGCCACGCTTTAGCAGGGTTTGAATCATGTTTTGAGCCAGCTGATAAATTTAGCTTACCCTCAGGGCACACAGCTAGTGCCTTTGTGTTTGCTAGCGTAGTGAATCTGGTGTTTCCTGCCTTAGCACCTATTGCGTTTGCTTGGGCTTGTTTTGTTGGCTCATCACGTATTGCTTTGGGAGTGCATTATCCTGTGGATATTATCGCTGGCGCTGGTTTGGGGATCGGCTCGGTATTACTGGTCGATCAACTCATGCTGTAAAAACTTATGTTAAGAACGCCCATGTCGTAATCGCTCATGCCGTCACAGTACATGTGGTAAAGGTTCTGTAGTCACTCCTCATGTAGTAACTGTTTATGTAGAAAGAAGTACAACGTTTTAATCTTGATCATTCAGCCGTAGAGGGATGTAAGGCAATATGAAAATTTTGTACGGAGTTCAAGGCACAGGGAATGGCCATATCAGTCGCGCACGCGTGATGTCTAAAGCGCTTAAGCAACATAATATTGATGTCGATTTTCTATTTTCAGGCCGAAAACAACAACACTACTTTGATATGCAATGTTTTGGCGATTATCAGACCCGTAACGGTATGACATTCATAACCGAAAATGGTCGAGTTAATTCCGTGAAAACCGCCAAAAACAATTTAACTACTCCTATTTTCTCTGAAATTAAGCAGTTAGATTTAACGGGGTATGACTTAGTATTGAACGATTTTGAACCTGTGAGTGCTTGGGCGGCCAAACAACAAAATGTTCCGTCAATCGCCATTAGTCACCAAGCAGCATTACAATATCCAGTCCCTAAGCAAGGCAACAGTTGGTTTAATGAATTTTTGCTTAACCATTTTGCACCCGTCGATATTGCTTTAGGTTGTCATTGGCATCATTTTGGCTTTCCTATTTTGCCTCCATTTGTTGAGGTGTGGCCCAATGGTGGTGATCATAGCCATCAAATTTTAGTCTATTTACCCTTTGAAGAGCCTGATCGTATAGCGGCATTTTTAGCACCATTTGATCAATACCACTTTTCTGTTTACCACAGCACTAAACCATTGAAACCATTAGCAGAGCATGTTCATTGGCATGGCTTTAATCGTGAAGGCTTTAAACAGCATATGGCTCAATGTGGTGGGGTGATCGGCAATGCTGGTTTTGAGCTGGCCAGTGAAGCGATGACGTTAGGTAAGAAGTTATTAGTAAAACCGTTACTGGGGCAGTTTGAGCAGTCTGCTAACGTTGCAGCGTTAGAATTACTTGCCGCGGCAGAAAGTATGCAAACTTTAGATTTTGCCGTACTCAAGCGTTGGTTAAAAAGCCCATCACCTAAGCCTATTGCGTACCCACAAGTCGGCGATGCATTGGTAGAGTGGTTAAAAATGGGCGATTGGCATCAGTCACAAAATTTATGTCAACATTTATGGTCACAAGTCGAGTTGCCTGAAAACTGGCATAAACGGCAATAATGTTTGCTGCAATCAAGTTTCTGTATTAAAAAAGTGCGTCAATTTATCGCACTTTTTAATGGGCTGACTTAATTAAGGAAGACGTTGATATAGCAATTCAAGAAGCTGATCTTCTAATTCGAAACGCGACTCCATTGCTTGTGCTAAATGTGATAAATCGTTGTCTAGTTGATACAGCACTTGTTCATCAGATGCATCAGTATATTTATCATTAAAATCCAATGCCGCGTCTGTGCTTTCGCTAATCAGCGGTAATAAGGCGTTGGCTGTTTCGATGCTCGTTTCACCAAACTTCTCGCAAGCTTTAACAACGTTGTCGTAAACTTCAAAGTGGCCTTCTGACACATAATCAACTAATTGGGCACAAAATTGTTTGACTTGATCCATGCTTGGCAGTGATTTTTCGCTGCGCGAATAAGGTGCTAATCCGGCAACGATAAAATATTGGATTAATAATTTGCGGCGATGATTAAGCCATTGATCAATTAAATTATGAGAACCGCCCCAGCGTTTTTCTGCTTTTTCTAATTTTGTTAGCATGTCTTCTCTCTAATTGGCAGTCATTCTGTAACAACTAATGTATTGGACAAAGTGTATTACGATCAACTGTTTTATTTTTATTTGCTTATCGACTAGCTTGCTTTGGGGATGAAAAGAATAGAGGGCACTAAGCGGAATAATAAAAAACCCCGTGATGGCATGCCATCACGGGGTAACGAAGTTTTCAAAGGCTCGATTTATCGGGCTTCTTGATTGTTCTTGCTAGCGCACACTTTTTATACCAAACCACTTAGCGTGACGCAACTTATAATCGGATAAATTGCGATTTACACATCAGTATTGTGTGTTTTGTGAGCATAGTAGCGATTGTGTTAATAAAATCGACTATAGATTTAGGAATAGCTCACATAAATTCTGCATGAGTGGTTACATTAATCGCGTAAGTGCTAAACTAACGCCCAGCAGAAATCATAACAGTCTAGGAACAAAGTCCACATGGCAGAATTAAAGAATGATCGTTATTTACGTGCGTTGCTAAAGCAGCCTGTTGATGTCACTCCAGTATGGATGATGCGTCAAGCGGGACGTTATTTACCTGAGTATAAAGAAGTTCGTGCTCAAGCGGGTGACTTTATGTCTTTATGCCGTAATGCCGAATTGGCTTGCGAAGTCACTTTACAGCCGTTACGTCGTTATGACTTAGATGCTGCGATTTTATTCTCAGATATCCTGACCGTGCCAGACGCAATGGGCTTAGGTTTGTATTTCGAAGCCGGTGAAGGTCCGCGTTTTGAACGTCCAACTGACACCATCGATGCAATCAAAAAATTATGTATTCCAGATCCAGAAGATGAATTGGGTTATGTAATGCGTGCAGTGAGTACCATTCGTCGTGAACTGAATGGCTCTGTGCCGTTAATTGGTTTTTCGGGTTCACCTTGGACTTTGGCCACTTACATGGTTGAAGGCGGTTCAAGCAAAACTTTCGAAAAAATCAAGCGTATGGCGTATGCAGAACCAGCTGCATTGCATATGTTATTAGATAAGTTAGCAGACTCTGTGGTGTTATATCTTAACGCTCAGGTGGCTAACGGCGCACAATCGTTAATGATATTCGACTCGTGGGGCGGTGCGTTATCACATCACGCTTACCGTGAGTTCTCATTACGCTATATGCAAAAAATTGTTGATGGCTTAACTCGTTTTGCTGATGGCCGTAAAGTGCCAGTTACTTTGTTCACTAAAGGCGGCGGATTATGGTTAGAGTCTATGGCTGAAACCGGTTGTGATGCATTAGGTTTAGATTGGACTGTTGATATTGGTGACGCTCGTCGTCGCGTAGGTCATAAAGTGGCTCTACAAGGCAACATGGACCCATCAATGTTGTATGCTACGCCAGAGCGTATTCATCAAGAAGTTGATCAAATTCTAGCGAGTTACGGTGAAGGTACTGGCCATGTATTTAACTTAGGCCATGGTATTCATCAACATGTTGATCCTGAACATGCCGGTGCATTTATCAATTCTGTGCATGAGTTGTCAGGTAAATACCACAAGTAATTCAGTGGTATTGGCTAAAAAAAGCGAATCTTCGGATTCGCTTTTTTGTTGATCGTTTTTTGTTTTTTAGCTTTTGAATGTGAGCAGTTAGTTTTTCTATTTTTCTATTTTTCTATTTTACGTCTTTCCGGTAATGCTTGTGAGCCGGAATCCAGCTGTTTTTTACTATTTTGATTTAGATTTTATGGCCTGCGGCCACTAACGTCGTGGCGCTTCGCCCACACCAGACCAAGAGGAAACCAACGGCTGTTCCCTCTTTACTCTTGATAAAAAAATTGGCCTCGCCGCCCCGCAATATTTTCGCTATTTACAAAACAATAGCGACGAAAAGGTTGCCATGGAGATTGATCCAGCTTTGAACCTCGTTTTGTAGTTGGCCCAGTCCAACGAGCGATTTATGACTTTCACACAGCGCAACGCACAGATTCTAATATACGAGGCAATATATGAAACAGCAGACATACAAGAATGATAAAAACATATTGATGACGAAACATTGAGATAAGTATGGTACTTTCACTAAATTGATGCAGGGACTGCCTGTTGGTTTTCGCTACTTTATACCATTGATTCGCCAAATTCCGCACCACATTCACAACAACCAAAATGCAATTTAGCAAATCGTTATACGCATTAAATAGGATTGAGTTCAATGGAAGAACAAGCAGTTAAAATTCAACGTAGTTCAAACCTTGTTAAAGGTTTTATGGCTCTGGTAATAATATTCCAAGTAGTTCAGTTTTATCAAACTCGAATGTTAGATTTTGGCGAAATAGCTGGGGTTTTTGGAATATTATTTTTCTTGCGTGGTTTACTCTCGTCGCCATTATTATTAGTAGCTCCGCTTAAGCACTGGTTTAAATCAAATTTGGTTTTTTCTACTGCAAGCTATAAATATTTTATATGTGCTTTTGTGTTAGTTGTAGTTAGTTTGTTTTAACAATATTTATAGTCGGCTACTCGGAGGTAATCTAGTCTCCTCCGGCCTTACATGACACGATTGCTTCGCAAGCGATTTAATCATCCAGAAGTAGAGCAATAGCAGAGTATGTTGCCAAACACTGTTTATTTAGATATTCAATCGCAACAAATCTAACCTCAACCTCAACCTCAACACCTAACCCTGCGTTACAAGCTCTATCTTAAATTCGCTGCCAACGCCGGGTTGGCTGTCGATTTCAATTCTGCATTTCAATAAGCCCAATAATTGCCTGACAATGGCGAGTCCGACGCCGAGTTGTGGCAGACTTTGATTCGCTTCAAATGACAACCTTGTCATCGACAATTGCTTGAGGGCGTCAACTTCATGCTTGTGCATGCCTGCGCCAGTGTCACGAACGGTTAACCATTGTTGGCCATTGTGTTGTGCATTGACGATTTGAATCTTGCCACCAGCGGGAGTGTAGCGCAGGGCGTTATCGACCAAGTTGTTGAGTATGCGGCGCATTAGTACGGGGTCGGTATAGATTTGGCTGGCATGGTTGATGTCAAAATCTAATTTAACCCCGAGCTTTTTGGCTCGTGGGGTAAAGGTTTGTTCAATATCGCTAAGCAGTTCGCTGAGGTTAACTTGTTGCAGTTGCGCATCGATTTGACCATTTTCGAGGGCGGCCAATTCTAATAACTGTGCCAGTAGCTGCTGTAAGGTTTGGCCTGAGTTTGCTGCATATTGGATTAACGCTTCGTCCCGTTCGTGCTTGGGTAATATTAACCAAGTATCGATATAACCTAACAATGCGGTAAGCGGGGTTTTTAAGTCATGAGACAAATGCAATAAAAAGTCGTGTTTGGCCTGTTGTTGGCGTTTCACTTGCTGTTGCTGCAATTGGATTTCATGCAATAAATGATTGATATGATGACTCAGTTGGCTTATCTCTAAACTGCCACGATAGCGCTGGGGGAGCATCAGTTTGTCTGACATCGGGGTGTTTTTAAGTTCGGTTAAGTCTTGTGCGAGCTTTTGGATTGGACGGGTAAAATAGCGCAGTAAAATCACGAATAGCACTAAAGCAAAAATGATCCAAAAACCGATTGTAGCGCCCCAGATTTTAGGTTGATTTTCAGCGTTAATCAGTGCTTGCCAACTGTCGTAATCTTCACCGCCAATGATGACATACAAATAACCGCTATGAAGCCCATCTTTGGTGACAAGTTTACTGGCGGAAAAAATCTTGTGGGTATCTTCGCTACGCGGATCGGTGCCAAGTACAGGTAGGCTGTCGCCATTTAAAAACTGCTGAATGATTGTGGTATCGACTCGGTGAGTTTTAATTTTTTCTTCTTTGGCGTCATAAGCAATCACTTTGCCATCTGGATCTAAGGTGTAAATTTCAAAGCTTGGGCCTAGCAACATAAAGTCGTGAAAGGCTTCTTTAAGCGCGGCGTCTGACGTGATCCCTTGCGATAATAAAGGGTTGATGTGCGCCATGTGTTCAGCAAGTTGTAAGTGCAGTGATTGCTGAATTTGGTTACGGCTAAATTCATGGTTAAGTTGCAGCCATTGCCATAGCGCGACAAACAGTAATAACACGATGATTGTGGATGCTAAAAACAACCGATTAAATAAGCGATTCATTAGTGGGCTTGCACCTCTGGTGGTGAAAATTTGTAGCCTACGCCCCACACGGTTTTGACAAGGTCATGTTCAGGCGAGCACAAAGAAAGCTTGTTGCGTAAACGGTTTATATGACTGTTTACAGTGTGCTCATAGCCATCGTAGTGATAACCCCATACTGCTTCTAACAGTTGCATGCGGCTAAAGACTTGTTGCGGGTGTTTGGCTAAAAATAGCAGTAAATCAAACTCGCGGGCGGTGAGGGTTAATGCTTTATTAAACGCGGTAACTTCACGGGTACTGGAGTTAATGGTTACGCTGTTAAATTCAATTTGTTGGGTTTGTTCATGTTGGGCTTTGCCGCGTCTTAATAGTGCTTTTACCCGTGCGCGCAGCTCTAATACGCTAAAGGGTTTGACGAGATAATCATCTGCCCCAGCTTCAAGGCCCAGTACCACATCTGCTTCTGAATCTTTGGCGGTTAATAGCATCAGCGGGACTTCCTTACCGTCTTGGCGTAGTTGCTCACACAGCATAATGCCATCACCATCGGGGAGCATGCGATCCATTAATATTAGGTCGAGCTTTTTATGCTCGATTATGTGCATGGCTTGCTTCAAGGTGGTGGCGTGGTCGACGCTGTAGTTGAGTGCTTTGAGGTTAAGTATGATTAACTTAGCCAAGTCTTGTTCGTCTTCGACTAGCAAAATATGTTGCGGACAAACATGGCCATTATGTTTCGCGGTTCCATTCATGGTGACTTCCTCAAAGCAAATCCAGTAATTGCATTAATACTTAGACCCGCTTTGAGGAGAATAAATTTCAATGTGGTTGAAATTCATTCAGTCGATACGACCGATTAAGATTATTCAGTACGCATAATAGTGACAGCTAACACCGGGTTATCAAAACGATGCGATGCACCCAGTACCGAATCGGCTAAGCCGTCGTACATTGAAATAACACCAGGATGAATATGCACAAAGTCGACATCATCACGGCTGGCGTTAAACCCTTCGCCGCCATCAGCGGGTCCTGGCATAGTGCCTTTGGCTTCGCTGTTAGCTTCAGTGCCTGCGTCATAAGCCATAAACTTCATCGCGGTTGTTGCATCCACTTCCATACCGGCAATGGTGTAACTGTTAATACCGGTAAAGGCATCGTTAGTGTTAACCAACATGGTGGCTAAACTAATGCTCGCTACATCGGCTTCATCTAAGGTTAAGGTGAGCGTTTCTGACATCCCAGGCATTAATAAGCCTGTGCCATTAACACTGCTATTGATCACGCTTAGTGCGGCTATATCGGCAGTATCACCACCTTCAGCCATTTTCTCGAGTGCTTCGCTGGCCATTTCACCGGCGTTCCATAACATGGCATCACTAGCATGAGAGGCTAAGATAACCGGCGACATTGGCTGGTTAGCCGTCAGGTTAGTTACGGTCACCGTGAAGGTTTGCATCACTGGCGCAGGCGGGGTGACAACAACAGCAGTATCATCATCGTTGTCATCGCCACAGGCAGTAAGCAGGGTTGCAGCTGCCAGCATGGCGATTAAGCTGGGCTTAAGTGTAAAGTCAGTGCGTTTCATGGGCTACCTCCTTATTTTACTGTCACCACAACTTTGGCTACAGGGTTCAACCAGCGATGAACGCGACTGTCTAAATCACTCATGCCACCAGCTGGGTCCATGTCACCTAAAACGCCAGGGTGAGTATGTACATTGCTATTGTCAGAGTTATCCATCACGCCTGTGCCATTGGCTCCGCCGTCACCACCAGGGGCTGCGGGAATACCCGGTACGCCTGACATGCCACCGCCATTGATGATTTCATCATTGGCTTCTGTGCCAGCATCATAAGCATTGACGTACATAGTGTAAGTGCCCGCTTCGGTAGGGATTTCCCAACCATCTAGCCCCATAAAAGCATCGTTAGTGGGTAACACCATGGCTACAATAGATAAATGGGTGTTGTCGCCAGTATCAAGCATTACGCCACTAACATTAGCACCTGCGGCAAGTAACCCCGTTGCAGGATTTGCTGATGTTACGCCTGCATTGCCGGTTACCGCAGCATCTAAGTCGGCTATGTCGCCACCTTCAGCCATTTTTTGTAACGCTGCCGATGCTTCGGTGCCGACTTGAAACAGGTGGCTGTCAGCGTCGTGGGCTGCGATCAAAATAGGGGTGAAGTGATTTCCGTGAGTTAAATTGGTCAGGCTAACTTCAATATCAGCAGCCAAGGTTGGCAGGCTAAATAATCCAGCAGCCATAAGACTTGCAGTCACTAGTGTACGTTTCATAACCGAGCTCCTTTTGTTTAATTGCAGCCAGTATGAACAATGGATCTCACCTACTTATCGCCAAATTATCACAAAAGATTAACATCGTTAACTTACCGATAATGACGTGTGATATGGTGTGCTAAAACCAACAATAAGAGCTCACCTCAAGTTGAATTAAGGTGTGAAAAAAATAGGTTAATAATGATTAGACAACTTACTCCCGCTGACTTTGATGCAGTGATAACCCTAGGTGAAATAGTCCACGGCAGTGGTTATATGGATATCGCTGAACTGACAGCGATTTATCACAAAGGCATTAAAAATGGCATTAATGCCAATTTTGTCGCGCTTGAAAATGATCAACTTATAGGTTTTCGGTTAACGTATGCCGCGGGACAATGGCCGCATGATCAATGGTGCACGGTTGATCAGTGGGGCGTTGATTTTAACGATGTGTGTTATTTCAAATCAAACACTATTGCTGAATCTGGCCGAGGACAAGGGCTTGGTGGCAAGTTATTAGCGGCCTCTAAGGCTGCAGTAATGGCACAAGGGGCTAAGGCGGGGGTAAGTCATTTATGGCAGCAAAGCCCTAATAATGCTGCTGTGCGATATTTTACTAAGGCGGGTGGTAAGTTAATTAAACAGCATCCGCAGCGCTGGCATCAACGTTATATGGGTGATGATTATATTTGCGTATTATGCGGTGAAGATTGCCACTGTGTTGCCTGTGAAATGCTGTTGTTATTTTAATGTCTGCTCTCTAAATCAATAATAAAAAAAGAAGACCAATATGTACGATCCGCTGATTAACTCGCATCCTAATAATCAAACGTTTGCCCCTAGCTATTGGGCAAGCACTCAAGCCTTACCCGCACCAACTGCTGCATTGTCTGGCCGCCAACAAACCGATGTGGCTATTGTGGGTGGTGGCTACACAGGCTTATTAACAGCCTATTATTTGGCAACCGAATTCAATATAGATTGCCATGTGTTAGAGGCCAATCAAGTCGGTTTTGGGGCGAGTGCGCGCAATGCTGGGTTTGTGTTAAAAGGATCGGGGCGTTTAGGGTACGCCGCCATGACTGAGCGTTGGGACTTAGCAACGACCAAGGGCATATACGATGAATTTACCCAAGCCGTGGCTAGAGTCGATGGGTTAATTAAACAACATCATATCGCCTGTGAACCGCAAGAAGCGGGTTACTTGAAGGTGGCGCATAATCCTAAAGCCTTAGTCACGCTGCAAAATGCCGCTAATTATATTCAACAACACTTAGCCAGTAGCCAAGACTCGGGCGCCGAGTTTATTTCAAGCCAAGATTTTCGATCCCAGTATTTAGATCATCATCAAGCTTTTGGTGCGCTGCGTTTAAAAGACGGTTTTGGTCTTAATCCGCTTAAATTGTTATTAGGTTATAAGGACATGGTGCAAGCTCAAGGCGTGACTATTTCTGAGCAATCTTGCGTATTAGATTGGATTGAAGAGGGTGGTAAACATCGTTTAATTACCGATAAAGGCGAACTGATTGCCAACAAAGTGATTATGGCGGGTAATGCTTATACGCCTAAACGGTTTAACCAGCGCATAGACGATAAATTTTTGCCGATATTAAGCAATGTGATTGTCACCGAACCGCTTACCGCGCAAGAGCTTGCAGAGGCGGGTTTGCATACTCATCAAGTGACCATGGATACCCGTATTTTAAAATACTATTACCGTTTATTACCCGATAATCGATTGTTGTTTGGTGGCCGTGGTGCGGTGTGGGGCAAAGATGCTGCGAATCCCGTTTATGGTGAGCGTTTAAAAATGGCGTTAAATAAGTGCTTTCCAAGTTTAACCAGTAAAGCTATTGCTTATAATTGGACCGGATGGATTGCTGCTGCAATGGATGATATGCCCCATGTATATTGCAAAGGTGGCGTAGGGTATAGCTTAGGATATTGTGGTGCGGGAGTGTCGTTTAGTAGCCAGGCTGCATATCGATTAGCGCAAAGTATTGCCGGAGAAACATTACCCAATTTACCTTTGTATCAACAACCTTTACCTAAATTCCCCTTTACCCAAGCAAGACGGCTTGGGCAATGGGGTTATTATCATTATGGTTGGTTGAAAGATCGCTTTGGTTAACCGCCCATTTCTAGGTTAATAGACGGCTTGTTAATTAACCAACGACTTCGCCAGTGCTTATTTTAGTTTCGTCTAATGGTTCAATTTTGAAATTGAAATAAGCATAAGATGCACTGATAAACGGACAAACTAAGTTAAAGAAGGCATAAGGCAGGTAAGCGATAGTGGCTACCCCAAGTGTACTGGCCATAAAGGCACCACAGGTATTCCAAGGCACTAGCGGGCTGGTTACTGTTGCTGAGTCTTCTAACGTGCGGCTTAAATTAACTGCGGCCAACTTACGGCGAGTGTATTCCACCTTTAACATTCTGCCAGGCAGTACAATGGCAATATATTGATCGGCAGTAATGATGTTAGCGCCAATACACACACCAAGAGTAGTAATAATCAAGCTGGCCGTGCCAGTGACGACGGTAAGAATACTTTCTAAAATACGATTTAATAATCCGGTGACTTCCATCACGCCGCCAAATGCCATCGCACACAGAATAAGCCAAACCGTTGTTACCATGCTGCTCATGCCACCACGACTCAATAGATTATCTAATACCTCATCGCCCGTGTTAGCGACATAGCCGTCAAACATGGCTATCCATAAACCTTTCACTAACGCGACCATTGGCAATAATGTGTCGTCGTGTACAAAGGCAATCACGTTATCAAACTGAAATAATGCAGCGCATACCGCGCCAGCTAACGTACCTAATATGACCGTTGGAAACGCTGGCATTTTGCGGTTAGCTAAATACAACACCACTAATAACGGGATCAATAAATGTATTCCTGGGCTGTAGGTTTTATCCAATAAAGCCAATGTATCTACGAGTTGATTTTCAATTGGTACGACATCTGCTGTAAGGCCTAAAAAAGTAAAGCCAATAAGGGCAATGATAATGCTCGGCACAGTGGTCCAGGTCATGTGGCGGATATGGCTAAAAATGTCCGTTCCCGCAACAGCAGGTGCAAGGTTTGTGGTGTCAGACATTGGCGACATTTTGTCGCCAAAATAGGCGCCACTGATAATAGCGCCAGCAGTAATGTTAACGTCTAGTCCCATAGCAGACGAAATACCGACTAAGGCAATACCTAAGGTACCTGCAACGGTCCACGAGCTACCAATACTCAGTGCAACCACCGCACACAATAAACAGCAGGCAGTATAAAAGTAGTCTGGGTTAAGGATTTGCATACCATAATAAATCATCGTCGGAACTGTACCGGCTAAAATCCACGTACCAATGAGCGAACCTACGCTGAATAGAATTAATAAAGCACCGGTCGCCACTCCAATACTTTTGACGATACCTCGTTCCATTTGATTCCAGCTATAACCATTTTTATAACCGATTATCATCGCAATACATGCTGCTAACACTAATGCGATTTGATTGGCGCCTGATGAACTGTCTGAAGAAAACAGATAAACTGCTGCCGCGAGCATAAGAATAAGGGCAAAAACGGGGATAAGTGCATCAAGTAAGCTGGGTTGCTTGTGCTCCGATGAAGACGGTTTGAACGACGCCGATTGAGACATACTACTTCCTTTGTTGTTATTATTTTTGACCAATATCTCATTCGTGTGAGTTGGCTAAGTGTTATCATAATAAGTTAGTAACTTATTTGTAACAGAAGCACATCCTGACATAAAAATGCCTGTTAAGTCGAACATTGTTAGGCTTGAGTAATCATTTATTGATAGGGAAATTGTTGCAGCTTTTCAATCGTATGCTTGGTTAATTACTTTGCGTGGTTATATATGTCAAATAGGTCGGTTAATGTGAATAAATAGCCGCTGAGGATATCTGGTGGGACCAGAAGTATCCTCATGAAAACGTGCAGATTTGATCGTTCTTTGGACGCAATTTATGGCTATTAATGACAATATTAAGCCAGTTATTTATTTAAATGTTTTAAGATGGCCTTTTCGGCATCAGCTTTAGTGGCTTCACCTTGAGGAATATCAATTTTTTCTAGGGCTTTATGGCCTGTCATATCTTCTGCAATATGTAACCAATCTGGATGCCAATAGAAAGAGGTGCCCGAGAAGGTGTCCCAATTATGCACTCCGGCTTTTTCACCTTGATAAATCAGGTCGCTAGTATTAACTTTCATTTTATCCTCCAATAATCATTACGAGTACGTTATCTAAAGTTCAGGAGTTTGAATAACAGCCAAGGTAATCACACTCCTTTTCAGTTACTAGCTTGCGCCTTGAGTAGGGGCATTTTTGTGATCTAAATCATAAAAGTTGCGGGTTATGGATAATGTAAACAGTAATTAATCTTTTGCGTTACAAGCGGATATAAAAAATCCCTGTGATGTTGTTGCCATCAAAGGGATTTTCTAACAAGCTAAACCAAATCTACTATTAGGTTTTAGCTTGTTCACGAGCAATGGCGCGGTAAGCTATATCAGTACGGAAGTACACGTCATCCCAATGAATGGCATCCACTAAATCGTAAGCGGCTTGCTGGGCTTCGGTTACTGTGTTGCCCAGAGCAGTAGCGCATAATACGCGGCCGCCGTTAGTCACCACATGGCCATCTTTCATACTTGTTCCTGCATGGAACACTTTACCGTTAGTGTCGCCAAGGGTTAGGCCGTCAATCACATCGCCTTTATTGTAAGCATCTGGATAACCGCCAGCTGCCATGACAACACCTACTGCTGCACGTGAGTCAAACTCTGCTGTGACTTTGTCTAATTCTCCACGAGTTGCGGCTAAACAAAGTTCAACGATATCTGATTGCAAACGCATCATAATAGGCTGGGTTTCTGGGTCGCCAAAGCGGCAATTGTATTCAAGTACTTTGGCGCTGCCATCTGGTGCAATCATTAACCCGGCATATAAAAAGCCGGTGTAAACATTACCTTCAGCTGTCATGCCATCAACTGTTGGGCGAATAACATTAGCGATAGTCCAATCGTGTACAGCTTGTGTTACCACAGGAGCTGGTGAGTACGCACCCATGCCGCCAGTGTTAGGGCCTTGGTCTGCATTGTCGCGAGCTTTATGGTCTTGGCTGGTGGCCATAGCAAGAATGTTTTTGCCGTCTACCATTACGATAAAACTGGCTTCTTCACCTTTTAAAAACTCTTCAATCACTACGCGTGAACCGGCATCACCAAACTTATTACCCGCGAGCATGTCATCAATCGCGGCATCCGCTTCAACTTGGTTAGCTGCGATAATCACACCTTTACCTGCTGCTAAACCGTCGGCTTTAATCACGACTGGGAAACCCGTTTTAGCGGTTAATATTGCCGCATAAGCTTTAGCCGGTGCAATCTCAGTGAAGTTTGAGTAATCAGCAGTAGGAATGTTGTGGCGCGCTAAAAAGTCTTTGGTGAACGCTTTTGAAGATTCAAGCTGTGCCGCGCCTTTAGTTGGGCCAAAAATAGGTAAGCCTGCAGCATTGAAAGCATCAACTACGCCCAGTGATAATGGCACTTCTGGGCCGACGATGGTAATTGCGATGGCGTTATCTTTGGCAAAGGTGACAAGTGCGTCAATTTGTTCAACATCAATAGCCACGTTTTCTAACTTAGGTTCTAAAGACGTACCAGCATTACCGGGTGCAACAAACACTTTTGTTACTTGAGCTGATTGAGCCGCTTTCCAAGCTAGAGCATGTTCACGACCGCCACCACCAATTATAAGTACCTGCATCTTTAATCCTTTTATAGCTGCGCTATGTTCTCTATTTCTGCTTCAAGCATGCTTACTTATAAGCTGCGCGTGCTTTCATTGAACCAGAAAAAATAGCTATGCTCTAATTCGTTTAAACAAAATTTAAAAAGTATCGCTTGTTATCTATTTTTGCAAAAGCATTTAGCAAAAGTATTTAGCAAAAACATGAGTGATAAGCGATACCCATATTTGATATTAGCGTTTATTAGTGGCGGAAGTGACGCATGCCAGTAAATACCATGGCCATACCGTGCTCGTCTGCTGCGGCGATGATTTCTTCATCGCGAATTGAGCCACCAGGTTGAATGATACAACTAATACCTGCTGCAGCAGCAGCGTCGATACCATCACGGAATGGGAAGAAAGCGTCAGATGCCATGACTGAATTTTCAACCACTAGGCCTTCATCAGCCGCTTTAATTCCGGCTATTTTAGCTGAGTAAACACGGCTCATTTGGCCAGCGCCGACACCGATTGTCATGCCGTCTTTGGCGTAAACAATGGCGTTAGATTTAACAAACTTAGCCACTTTCCAGCAGAACATTAAGTCTTTTAACTGTTCAGCAGTTGGTTGACGCTTAGACACAACTTTAACGTCTTCTAAGTTCACCATGCCTTGATCGCGGTCTTGTATTAACAAGCCACCATTAACACGTTTGTAATCAAGCGTTGTGGTTTTAGTATTCCACTCACCACATTCTAATAAACGCACGTTGGCTTTAGCAGCAATGATGTCGCGTGCGGCTTGACTCACTTTAGGGGCAATGATGACTTCAACAAACTGACGGTCAACAATGGCTTGCGCCGTTTGTGCATCTAACTCTTGGTTAAAGGCAATGATGCCACCAAAGGCTGATGTTGGGTCGGTTTTAAATGCGCGGTCGTAAGCTTCTAATAAGTTAGCGCCTAATGCCACACCACAAGGGTTGGCGTGCTTAACGATAACGCAGGCTGGGCCTTCGAATTCTTTTACACATTCAAGAGCTGAATCGGTATCAGCGATATTGTTGTAAGACAAAGCCTTACCTTGTAGCTGAATAGCACTGGCAACTGAAGCTTCATCAATTTGCGTATCGACATAAAACGCCGCTTTTTGGTGGCTGTTTTCACCGTAACGTAAGTCTTGTTTTTTGACAAACTGACTATTGAAAGTACGTGGGAACGTTGAATCGTCATGACATTCGTCGTTACTGTGCGCTGGCACCATAGTACCAAAGTAGTTAGCAATCATGCCGTCATACGCTGCGGTATGTTCAAAGGCGGCAATGGCTAAGTCAAAACGCGTCTCTAAAGTAGTGCTGCCGTTGTTGGCTTGCATTTCTGCAATCACGCGGCCGTAATCTTTAGCGTTAACGACTATTGTTGTGTCTTTGTGGTTTTTAGCCGTAGAACGCACCATGGTTGGGCCGCCAATGTCGATGTTCTCAACAGCGTCCGCTAAGGTGCAGCCTGGTTTAGCAACGGTTTCAGCAAATGGGTATAAGTTAACCGCAACCAAGTCGATAGGCTTAATGGCGTTTTGTTCCATGACGATTTCGTCAATACCGCGACGGGCTAGAATGCCACCGTGAATTTTTGGGTGTAGGGTTTTAACACGACCATCCATAATTTCTGGATGACCCGTGTAGTCAGACACTTCCATTACCGGGATATTATTGTCTGCAAGTAACTTTGCAGTACCGCCCGTTGATAAGAGTTCAACACCTTGTGCATGCAGCGCTTGTGCAAACTCAAGGATTCCAGTTTTATCTGATACGCTTAATAGCGCGCGACGAATTGGTCTGACATTATTCATGTAGGTACAGGTCCGCTAGTTTGATTTTAAGGAGCTTTAGTAAAACAGAGTCAATTAAAGTCTGCTTTACCAAAGTCCCTCATAGTGTTTTTTAGATTGCTTAACACCGTCGAGGCTTACTGTGTTGTGATCAGGCGGGCGTATTTTATCGTAAACCGCTTCTATTGGGTGTTTTTTCTGTGTGATTTCACAATATTGAAATAAGAACAAAGGTACGCAAAAATAATCATCCAATAACCCTTGACCTTGGATTAAACTCCAAGGTTTATACTCAGGTAAAATTCAGATCACGATGGTGAGTTAACATATGTATCGAATAGGCGAACTTTCTGCTTTATATGACATTAAAGCAGACACATTACGGTTTTACGAAAAGCATGGTTTGTTATCACCTTCAAGTCGCTCTGATTCTGGGTATCGGTTATACAACCAAGCTGACTCTGAACGGCTCAAGTTTATATTACGCGCTAAAGCGGTGGGTTTCTCGCTTAACGATATCGCCGATTTATTATCTATCGAAGTGGACAAGTCCAATCGTGCCTGTGCAGACGTTAAAGGTTTGGTTGATACCAAGCTTGAGCAAGTCGAAGCCAAACTCGCCGAGTTACAACACTTTGCAACATCGCTAAAAAGTTTATCGAATACCTGTTGTGGTGGCCCTGATAGTGCCGAGCATTGCTCGATACTCGAAGCGTTAGAGTCGTCTGACAAACACATTATTGCTAAAAAAGAACATCATCATTTTGCTCATTCAGGTCATAAGGATTAAGTATGTTATTGACCAATTTTCTTCATTTATTTTTAGAATCTGCTCCGTGGTTGTTACTGGGCTTAGTGCTGGCCGGGTTGCTAAAAGTATTTGTGCCGATGGCATGGATGCAAAAGCAACTTGGCGGCCATGGAATGAAAACCGTCGTTAAGGCAGCATTATTAGGTGCACCTTTACCTTTGTGTTCGTGTGGTGTTATCCCCGCAGCAGTTGGTTTACGTCGAGCTGGCGCCTCAAAAGCGGCAACAACCTCTTTTTTAGTGTCTACACCCGAAACTGGCGTTGACTCAATTACCGTATCGTATGTATTACTCGGGCCTTTTATGGCGATAGTGCGTCCGATAGCGGCGATTACTAGCGCGATAGTGGCGGGTTTATTAGTGGGCCGTGATGACGATGATGGTATTCCTGCGTCAACATCTGCTAAAGCGAAAACGGCCACTGATTCATCAGCGAGTGCCAAGCCGGTATCATCATGCTGTGGATCCAAATCAACTGCTAGCTCAGACGCCAGCGCAGAAGCTAGCTCTGAAACTACATCTACAGGTAAAACAACCACTAGCACTATGCAAAATGCTGGCGTGAAAATGACAGCGATTAAATCAGAATCAGTTAATTCAGGGTCGATATTGAGCCCGATGACGGCTGCGCAATCAATCGGTGGCAGTCGTTCGCAAGTAAAGCAAAGCAGTTGCTGTGGTAGTAAAGCTGCGGATAAACCAACCGAGTCTGCACCTGCTGCCTGTTGCAGCACAAAAGCAAAAGATGACGTAATAAAAGATGAAACACCAGCAGCAACCGTTACATCAAGTTGCTGCAGTAGCAAAGCTGAGCCAAAGGTCGAAGCGATATCGACAAGCTGTTGCACAGCAACGACAGTAAACCCAGCAACAAGTGAAAGTAGTGATGAAGCCAGCTGCTGTGCATCGACTCAAGATATGGCAACAGAGTTGAAGCACAACAGTGTATTCAGCCGTGTGTTATCGGGTTTGCATTATGCCGCAACGGATTTAGTGAAAGACACTACCTTGTGGTTATTAGTCGGGTTATTTTTTGCCGCCATCGTGCAGACTTATGTACCAGCTGACTTTTTAGTCAAATGGGGCGACGGCATTCTGGCGATGTTAGTGATGGTTTTGGTGTCGATCCCAATGTATATCTGTGCTACGGCTTCAACGCCTATTGCTGCAGGCTTGCTATTAGCAGGGGTGTCACCCGGCGCGGTACTGGTATTTATGATGGCAGGCCCTGCAACCAATATTGCAACCTTAGGCGTGGTGACTAAAGAGTTAGGCAAGCGTGCATTATATGGTTACTTAGGTGGCGTTATCGGTGTGGCGTTAATTTTTGGTGTACTGGTTAATTACTTAGTGGATACATTTGGTTTTGAAGTGATGCCGCAGATTGGCGAAGAGCATGCTTTATTACCGCAAGGTGTAGTAGCTATATCAGGTATCGTGCTGGCGGTGTTAATGGCCAAAGTCTTGTGGGACATGATCCCAAAAGGCAATAAAGAGAAAGGCTGTTGCTCATAAGTTAAGCCAAATGGGTTAATCAAAGCGAGTTAAATGCATATGAAAGCCAGTGATAGATGTCACTGGCTTTTTATCAGGGTAAAATATTGCGGATGGCCCTGTTAACATTAGAGCTAGTTAACATTAGAGCTAGTTAACATTAGAGCTAGTTAACATTAGTGCTAGGTAAAAATAGCGTTGAGTTTTTCGGCAAGCCTTAATGTTTTCCAAATCGCGGTAAACTTTCGATGATACCGCCATTTGGGTTACATTTAACCGTTTTCCACCTTTCATCGTCTTTAATTTAAATGTAATACCGTTGCGCAGCGCGATCTTAAGTTTTAACGGAGCTGATTTTATCTGCCAAAGTCGACATTTTCGCTAGGCTTTTACCATTCGCCAGTTGGTTTATTTTCTGTTGAGTCGTTTGGGATAAAGTGGCTAGAGCGATTTTAATTAATATTCTGTTAAGTAGGGTGCTAATAAATAGGCTCCAAACAAAAATACCGAGCAATTAGCTCGGTATTTTTATGTGCTCAGTATGTCTACATCAAGCTATTTACTCGTTAAACGACGTGTAAATTATTTGATCTTACTGGCAAAATTTTCAGGTGAATTTTTCGATTGCTTAACCGCTCGTTTCTCTTTTAAAGATAATGCCGGTTTTTTCTTCGCTTCTTTTGAATTATTACGTTCTTTGCTCATTTGTATGACTCCTAGCACGCATAATACGTGACTAATAAATGGTAATTTGTGTTGTTAGTATCGAATGAACCAAAATTAATCAGCCACTTAAATACTGACTTAGCCTTTGAACAATTTACTGAACCAAACTTATCATTGATATTGCGAATTAATGATGTGCGAAAACTTACCTCTATGATCTAAATTAATCACCTGATTGAGTTGATATTAGCACCTAGTCAGTAAAAAATATCTATTTATTCTATAGATTATTTTGTGCTTAAAAACTCATCTTTAATTATGATTGCTTTGGTGAACAAAATCGGGAATTTCGAGCACGCCTTCACCCCAATGCTCAAACAGAGCTGCATATAAAAACTCTACAAACACTCGGTATTTTCGGGGTAAATACACACGCTGTGGAAAGCTCAAGGTGACCTTGGTTTGCATCATTGGAAAGTCTTCTAGTATCGGTATCAGTTGCTTACTGTCTATGGCTTCTTGTGCAATAAAAACCGGTACCGCAGTAATGCCTAAGCCTTCAATTGCCGCTTCTCGGGCAAAGGTGACATTATTGACTTTTAGCTGCGCAGGGGGATCGAGATCAAGCCATTGGTTACCATCAAAAATACGCCAGCCACCATTAATGTGGGCCGACTGTAATTTAATTGCGGTATGGAGCATTAAATCTTGCGGTATTTGTGGTGTGCCATGCCGCTTAAGGTAAGTTGGGCTTGCCATTAACAGCCTGCTGGCAGTGACTAATGAGTAGCTTTGCAGCTTGGGATCATGCTGTTCAGTAATTTGAAATAGAAAATCGACCCCTTCTTCAATCACATCAATTTTACGGTTAGTCAGTTCTGCATCAATGGTGATATTGGGGTAAGCCGCCAGAAACCGGGCAAGGATACGACCTAAAAATAATTGTCCTAGCTCGATAGGGCAAATCACTTTTAAGTTGCCTTTGATGTCTTGCTGGCTCGCGCTGAGAAGATCTTCGGCGTTTTGTAAATCTTGCAAAATTTTACTGATGCGATGGTAATAGCTCGAACCCGCTTCAGTGAGTTTCAATGACCTTGTGGTGCGAAACAGTAATTGCACACCAGCATCTGCTTCTAGATCTGCGATTTTACGACTCACAGTGGCTTTGGTTATCCCCAGCGCCTTGGCTGCACCGGTAAAACTGCCTTGTTCTACTACTTGCGAGAATATTTGAACGCGGTTGAGATCCATATTGTTACACCTGTGAAACAGTGGGTTGAATTTTTACTATCTAATAAACTTAAGGAAACAGTAGTAAACTAGAGCAGAATAAATTAGGAGTCAAATATGTCTATCAATAAGCGGTTAGTGTTAGTGTCAAGTATTATCGTTGTGTTAGTTGTTGCAGGCGTTTATTGGTGGTCACAAGTTCGATATATCGAGTCAACGGACAATGCGTATGTTGAGGCTGATATTTCAAATATCAGTGTAAAAGTCCCCGGCTACATTGTGCAGTCTGCTGTGGTTGATAATCAACATGTCAACAAAGGTGAACTACTGGCTCAACTGGAAGACAGTCAGTTTGTTGCCAAGCTGGCTCAAAGCAAAGCTGTGCTAGCGAGTACCCAAGCAAACTTGCAAACCTTGGCCGCAAAGGTTGATTTACAGCAAGCATTAATTAATCAAGCTAAGGCAACCGTTGTGGCCTCACAGTCAGAGCAGTTAATTGCTCAACAACAGTTGAAGCGTTCACAGAAATTAAAAATCAGTAATTACAGTTCACAAAATGATGTTGACCAACTTCAGGCTGGTTTCGATTCAGCATCAGCTCATGTAGATGAGGCGCAAGCTGCATTAGTGGCTAAGCAGCGTGAATTGTCGGTATTTAACGCGCAATTATTACAAGTACAAGCGGATGTCGATCAGGCAATGGCCAGTGTCGAGTTGGCCAATATTCAATTGGTTGATACACGTGTTACAGCACCGTTTTCAGGGATTATAGGTAAGCGTGGCGCAATGGTGGGCCAGTATGTTCAACCTGGACAAGCATTGTTTAGCCTAGTGCCAGATGCACAAGTGTGGATTACGGCTAACTTTAAAGAAACTCAAATTGAGCACATGCAAGCCGGACAAGCCGTTAAGGTGAGTTTAGATGCTTATCCTGATTATGTGTTTAGCGGATTTATCGACAGTTTAGCACCTGCATCGGGTTCTAAATTTAGCTTGTTACCCGCAGAGAATGCGACGGGTAACTTTACCAAAATTGTTCAACGTATTCCGGTGCGTATTCGTCTTGAACATGATCAACCCTCATCTGCAATTGGGCGTATTTTACCTGGCTTAAGTGCCTTGGTTGAAGTTGATACAGAGTCAGCAACTCAATCTCATGAGCTTGCTAAGGCATCTGCTGTTCAAGCAACATCTGTGACTGCAGGGCATTAATATGAACCAGTCAGCCACTGAGGCAGATGCATCGCAAGTCGGCCCTGTAAGTACTGTGGATGATAAACCGACCGGTTATCAGCGCGGTAGCACACGTTCTTGGATTGCTGTTGCTGGCGGTTTAATCGGTGCTTTTATGGCGATTTTGGATATTCAAATCACCAACGCGTCGATGAAAGAGATTCAGGGCAGTTTAGGGGCGACGCTAGAAGAGAGTAGCTGGATTGCCACTGCTTATTTAGTAGCCGAGATGATTGCCATTCCTTTATCTGGTTGGTTAAGTACTGGTTTATCTACTCGTCGTTACTTACTGTGGACTACTGCTGCCTTTATCGTTGCCTCTGTATTGTGCTCAATGTCTTGGAACCTTGAGTCGATGATCGCTTTTCGTGCCTTGCAGGGTTTTTTTGGCGGGGCATTAATTCCGTTAGCTTTTCGATTAATTCTTGAGTTTTTACCCGACGACAAACGCGCCATGGGTATGGCTCTGTTTGGAGTAACCGCAACATTTGCGCCTTCTATTGGGCCAACATTAGGAGGTTGGTTAACCGAACAATTTAGCTGGCACTATTTATTTTATATTAATGTTCCGCCAGGTTTATTAGTGATGGCGATGTTGGCTTATGGTTTAGAGCGCAAACCGATTATTTGGGACAAGTTAAAAGACGCCGATTATTCTGGCATTGTTACCATGGCGTTGGGTATGGGCTGTTTAGAAGTCGTGTTAGAAGAGGGCAATCGTAAAGACTGGTTTGGGTCAGATCTTATTCGTAATCTTGCCATTATTGCCGCGGTTAATATCAGTTTATTTATTTGGATCCAATTACGTAAAGCTCAGCCATTAGTGAATATTCGTCTGCTTGCGCAGCGAGATTTCGCTTTATCCACTGTGGCGTATTTCTTACTGGGTATGGCGTTGTTTGGGGCGATCTACATGATCCCGCTGTATTTATCACAAATTCATGATTATACCCCGTTAGAAATTGGTGAAGTCATTATGTGGATGGGCTTCCCGCAGTTACTCGTACTGCCATTAGTGCCTAAATTAATGCAGAAGTTTGATCCGCGATATTTGGCAGCACTTGGATTTGCTTTATTTGCGACCAGCTATTATATGAATAGCCATATGACCATTGATTTCGCAGGCGATCAGATGATTGCTTCGCAAATCGTACGGGCGTTAGGGCAACCGTTTATTTTAGTACCTATTGGTATTTTGGCGACAATGCATCTTCAAGCACATGAAAATGCCTCTGCATCGACGGTACTCAATGTGATGCGAAATTTAGGTGGGGCTTTTGGTATCGCGCTGGTTGCAACCTTAACTGATAATTTAGCCCGAGTTCATTTGGCCCATATTAAAGAAACGTTGCCGGCTGTCAGCTCCCAAGCTTACAACTATATTCAGCATACCAGTTCGATATTGCAAACTGCGGGTTCTGATGCGGTGAGTGCTAACTCACAAGCCTATGCTTTACTTGCTAAAAATATGTCACAACAAGCATATATACAAGCCTATAATGATGTGTTTTTTATTATGGCATGTTTTCTATTTATTGCGGTTGTGGCGGTTTTATTGATCCGTAAACCTGCGGTGAAAAGTGATACAGATCAACCTAATGAAATGCATTAATCATGTTAGTATTATCTTAATTGATAGCAATAAATTAAGGTGAGAGATGACATTAACATGGCTAGATGTTGGTTTTACTGAACTGTCTTTAGAGCAGCTTTATGGGTTAATGCAATTGCGTGTAGATGTATTTGTGGTTGAGCAAAATTGTCCTTATCCTGAATTAGATGGTAAAGATAAACACCCGCAAGCAAGACACTTACTTGGGCTAAATGACCAAGGTGAGATCCTTGCATATAGTCGCATATTAGCCCCAAACGTCAGTTATCCTCAAGCCAGTATTGGCCGTGTTGCCGTTGCTAAATCGGCTCGTGGCCAAGGAGTGGCGAATCAATTAATGCAAGGTGCCATTGCTATTGCAAAACTGCATTGGGCAAATGACAATATTCAGATTGGGGCGCAAGATTATTTACGCCAATTTTATCAACAACATGGGTTTGTAGTTAATTCAGATGTATACCTTGAAGACGGTATAGAGCATCTTGATATGTTGTTAATCTATAATAGCTAATTGGTATGAATAGCGTTGGGTTCAGAGATAGCATAATCAACTTTGAGTTGAGTCGTTATTTCTCTGGATTCGGGTAGGTCTTATTAAGGAAAAATGATGTCAGATTATGTAATTAATAGCCAGCAAATTGTTTGTGTCGCTCAATTTGTGGCGAAAGCAGGAAAACGTGATGAGTTAGTGGCGGTATTGGCAAGCTTGATCCCTGATACTCGTCGTGAATTTGGCTGTATTCGTTATGAATTGAATATCAGTGTAGATAACGACAACAAAGTTGCCTTTGTGGAAAAGTTTGTCGATCGTGCTGCGTTTGATCAACATTGCGCTAAAGATGCTATTCAGCATTATTTCCACAATGTAATGCCTGAGTTGGTTGAATCACATCATGTTGAAGTGTTTAATCAAGTGATCGCTTAATTGGCGGTAGCTGTTAAGTACGTCAATTTCGAGAGCTGTAATTTTCAAGCGCTGTAATTTCAAGTTCTGGATGTCACGATTAGATTTGAAGCGCTAGAGTTCAGCATTGGATTACAGATACAAAAATGCCAGTCTATACAGACTGGCATTTTTAATCATTTATACTGTTAAGCCGAAGCTCTTATATCATAATGATTAGAAGTCGTAACGAGCACCGACAGTGAAGATGTTGTCATCTTCTAAATCAACTGTAGCAGTACCAACTTTATGGTCGCCTTCATACATAGCATAGTGACCATAAACTAACGTTGACTTAGAAATACGGTAGTCAGCACCCACAGTAATTTGAGTGATGTTTACGTCTGTACCAGTCGCTTCTTTAATATTTTTGTAGTAGCTACCAAAACCAGCTTCATCTTGACCGTATTCAGCTTTTAAGTTTACGCCGTTTAGGTTGTAAGATACGTTAAGGAAGAAAGAATCACCTTCTTGATCAGATGTTTGGCTTTCAGTGTTTTGGTATAAACCACCAAGCTTGAACTCACCTAGCTTAACTTGTGCCACACCACGGTAAGCATCAATGCCACCAATAGTGTTATAAGCTGCAGCTACGTAGTAAGGGTGTGCTTTAAGACCTTTATCACCAAGAGTTGCACTTAATGCATATTGATCATCATATGATTCTTTACCAGCATCATCTGTGTAGTTGTCTTCCATTAAATAAGTCGCGTTTAATGTGACTAAACCACCAATAACAGGTGAGTAGTACCAAAGACCGTCAGCTTTACGTAACTGGCCGCCAATCATACGATCGATATCGGCGTTAAAGTTACCGAATAAATCGATGCCACCTTCAGACTGTTTAAATACCGTATCGTTACGGCCTACTAACACAGTACCAGCGTCACTTTTTAAACCTAAGAATGTGTTACGTGCTTTAAATACAACTTCGTCACTGCCATTCTTACCTTCAGTTTGAGTAGTATTTTCAACTTGGAATTCCATTTGGTATAACAGTTCGATACCGTTAGCAAATTTCTCGCTACCTTTAACACCCAAGTTAGAAAAGTTGTTTTCTAATACTGTGCCTTCTTTACGGTTTTGAGTAGTGGCACCTTGATCAGAATTCGATACTGCTAAATCTAAACGACCATAGAAACTTGGGCCTTCAGCAAGTGTAGCGAAAGAAACTAATGTAAGTACAGATGCTACCGATGCAGAGATTAAGGTTTTTTTCATCTTTCATGCTCCCTAGAACGTTATGTTCTATATTCCATTTTTCATGGTTTTAGTTAGTGAACTTTGTTGCAGATTCAATTCTGTAACAAGCTGGTGCAGATTTTTACAGATTTGATACCTTCATAGTGTGGCCTAGATCAAATAAACAGGGCCTACTTGAAAATTTGTGTATAAATCTGTGATAACTGCGACCATTTGTATAATTAAATAACATTATGGCGTAGATCTACCTCTTTAGGGATGTTCCTATTTGATTAGAAATAGGCTAGCGCACAACCACAAAAAGTTGCAGAAATGTATTTTAGCTCATGTTAATTTAATCGTTGTGAATATTCGATGTTAAATTTTATATCTTTAGTCTAATAAGGTTAAAAATTAAGCATGATTTAATGTTTGTTGTGATCGGAATCTTTTTGGCAGATAAATATATTTAGCTCAAGCTGCTTCTGCTCGGGTAATAGAATGTTATAAAACGGCTCTTTGTCATGTTATCTGAGTTAAATGGCTCTTATCATAGTTACACTATTAAAGGGTCAACCTATCTTGATGAGTTTAACCAATAGTTAGTGTGATATTTAAGCTGCAATAAACTAATTTTATCACTTTACCCTATATGCCATAACGAGTGAGCTGAATTACTAGCCAAGAATATGAGCATGCGGTGCTTTTTATTAAGCCAAAAATTCTCCTTAACCAAATTCATCTAAAGTGAATCATGACAAACGTTTAGCTTTGAGGAGAAATCATATAAAATTGGCCGCGAAAATAGTCGTTAATTAAGGCGTAACTAATGTTGTCAGAATCTTATACTCATCGTTTTGCTGGTGTCGGCCGTTTATACGGTCAAGCAGCACTAACGACTTTTTCGCAGGCGCATGTTGTGGTGGTTGGCATTGGTGGTGTCGGTACATGGGTTGCCGAAGCGTTAGCGAGAAGTGGTATAGGGCAGATTACACTAATTGATTTAGATGATATTTGTGTTACCAATACTAATCGCCAAATACATGCATTAACCTCGACTATTGGCCAATCAAAAGTTGAGGTTATGGCAAAGCGCATTGGCGAAATTAATCCTGAGTGTATGGTTAATGAAATAGAAGATTTTATTACCTTAGACAATCTTGCTGAACATTTTAAGCCGACCTCACAAGGTGGCAATATTGATTATGTGGTTGACTGTATTGATGCTGTAAAGCCTAAAGCGGGATTAATTGCTTGGTGTAAGCGCAATAAAATTCCCCTAGTGACCATAGGTGGTGCTGGTGGACAAACCGATCCGACTCTTATTCAAGTGACTGACTTGGCTAAAACAGTACAAGATCCATTATTGGCAAAAGTACGTAACATATTACGCAAAGATTATAATTTCACTAAAAATATTCAACGACGCTTTGCTGTCGATGCAGTATTTTCGACCCAACATTTAGTCTACCCTCAAGCTGATGGCAGCGTGTGCAACACTAAAGCAGATGCAGAGGGCAGTATGCGAATGGATTGCGCATCTGGTTTTGGTGCCATTACCATGGTAACGGGAACGTTTGCGTTTGTTGCCGTTAGCCGTGTGCTGAGTAAATTAGCCGCTAAATCCGCTTAACATCGTTGAACTAAGCTGTTGGTCATCTCGGTACGCTAATCACGAACATGGGCCCACCAAGTGGTGAAATAGGTACATAACTGATATTGCCTTTAAGCTGAGCCACTGCGTTAAACGCTGCCGCGAGCCCTAAACCTACTCCTCCTTTATGACGAGCTGTAGTGAAGAAGGGTTCGAAAATATGTTCGACGATGTCATTAGGAATAACCGCGCCATTATTTTGAATTTCTATATGAATACTCTCTGGCTCAGTAACGACATTAATGTGGATCTTTGCTTGAGTAACATCTTTAAATGCATGTAAAAATGCATTTGATACCACGTTAGTGATAGCCTGGCTTAATAAACTGGCATTGCTATTAAGTTGTAATTTTTCATCCAAGTTTGTGGTTATTTCCACGTCTAAAGGCGAAAATATCATTAAAGATGAATCAGTAATATCGCGTAATAGATGGCTCAAATTAAAGACTGTGTTTTTCTCATGACTTTGTTCCGCGGCAATAGATTTAAATTGTTGGATCAAATAACTCGCACGAGTGATATTACTGACGATTAACTGACTGCTTTGTTGATATTGCTCTAAAATTTCATTTATTTGTTCTAAAGTGGCATCATCGCTATGGATCAATTTGATCAACTCTTCTATATGAGACAATTGCGAGCTGGCAGCCGTTAAGCAAATACCAATAGGGGTATTAATTTCATGGGCTACGCCAGAAACTAAGCCACCTAATGCAGCCATTTTTTCTTTTTCTATAAGCACTTGTTGAGTTCGTTTCAACATTTGCAGTGATTGTTCAAGTTCTTTGGTTTGTTCTTTAACTTGGCGCGCGAGCTCATCTTTATAGCTGCGTTCTAACAACAGTAAACGATCGCGATCTTCAAGAGCATGCTGCAGATCGACTTTTGATTGGCGCAATGCTTGATAAGAGCCTCTGATTTGCCGTTGCATAGTATTAACCGCATCTGCTACTAAACTGAATTCATCATGTTGCGGCTTTCGATTAAAATCCAAGGGAGTAAAGTTGTGGTCTAAGTTAATATCATCACAATATTTACTTAAATGACGAAGGTGCTTTGTCACATTGAACCACACTAGAAACAAGATAAAACCTGCTACCAAGAAGGTTTTAATCGCGTTGGATAATAAAATCAGTATTGCTTTATTATACAAACGATCATAAATGACATTTAGATCGGCTTGTACGATGAGCGTACCAACAGGAATGTTTTCATTATTGGTATAAATTAATGGATATTGTTTCTCAATAACAGCCGTGTTCTTATATTCACCAAAATGCCATTCTTGATTACTGTCATCACGGATAGAAATATAGTTTATGTCAGGTAATTGACTCAAACCACGGAGTTGCGTGTCGATCAAGTGTTCATCTATTACCCATAAGCTGGCTGCCAGCACTTCTAAATTTACCGCTTCTATATTCGAAAAAACGCGATCAATTCTACTTACATCATTTTGATAATCACTTACTAGCTGATAAGCCGTCGTCACTAGCGTAATTAAAGAGCTAAAGATCACGATCGAAAGCGTTAATTTTCGAGCTATAGGACTTTGTAATAACTGTCTTATGGATATCAGCATAGTTTCTTCATTGTGATTTATTAATAGGGAGAATCTACTTATGAGAGTATTGATTCTACAATGTATTTCGCTGGTGTTAGTTCGGGTCTCATACCTTTGGTTCAAGCATAGCCTGATAGGCAATATATAGTGATGAAAAAATAAATAAATATCAGCTAATCAATTAATTTTTCTGGCATATATTTTGCTTTGTCTTAGTAAGCTCAAAAATCTGACACTGCGGGTAAGCTATGATGAAAATTAAAGTAGGTTCAATAAAGTTATTGAATAGTAAGCGTTTGTTCGTAAGTTCTATGTCATGGCTTATCGTAGCATGTGCAAGTTTATTGTTTGCGCCTAAAGATTTATTGGCGTTTTTATCATTAGACCAACTCGTACATCAATATGGTCAGTTTATTGGCTTAGGGTTGATTATGGGGGTTGCATATTTTTTAAGTCAGATTTTTGCCTTTATCGTCGATGAAGCAATCGTATATTTACGTCAAAAACGTACCGTAGAAACCATTGACGCAAAAGTGAAACTGCTGGACCCTGCTGAAAGAGCCTTGCTACGGGAATTCTTTTTACAAGGACAAACAATTTTAACCTTGCCACAAAATGAATTAGCGGTTAAAAATTTAGTTAACACCAGTATACTTGAAATGCTTGGTAACGAGCGTCACTATGCGATTCAAGGGCCAACGGCTGAATACAAAATTTCGATGCAGGCCCGTAATTATTTAAATCGTGATGTACTACGTTTACCTGCAGGTGAACCCAGTGCAGAAGAAATGAGTCATTTGATTAAAACGCGACCACATTTTATTAATGGATTGATTCAATCGCGTAAGCATGCGGTGTAATAGCTAATAGCGCGGAAAATCGTGCTGCAGATGAATAAGTAAATGAATAAAAAAGATGGGGGCATTTACGGCCCCCATTCTGGCATAAAAACGCATCATGTGTTTTGTCGCCAATGTATCATTCACAAGGAAGTATCCATATTGAATATGAATAATAAGCAGTAAAAAACTTAGCCTATTAAGAGACTCACTTAGTAGGTGCAGACTTCACAATAAACATCCACATTAGATAAGACATTATTCCAAAGGTGCAAAAAATTACAGTCATAGAAAGTAATCCTATCGCGTTACCAAACATTAAATCTAACCAAAATGCCATGATATTTATCCTTTAGAATGTGAAGACACGATCATCATAAAGTCAAAATAACGTCGTTATACTGATCTTGATCAATCTTCAGCCGTCATGATGTTAACTTAGTGTAAAATTGCCAATTAGCTCACAAAAAACTACTATCCTTCTCAATTGAGGGGGGATGAATGACTTTTGAGCAGTTGAGTGTTTTTTATAGAAAAGAATAGGTAAAGGGCTTGCCATTATGAAATGCAACGGTATAATCGCCAGCACTTAATTGTGACAATGATTGTTGCAGTAATTACTGTTTAGTTAGTTTTAAATTGAGTGCTCGCAGTTAGGGTTAAATTACGAGTGTTGTTTTGCAAAGATATTTGGATTTATCAGATTACTTTGCAAAGCGAAAATAGCTGCTAAGTCTTTGCCTGAGTGATGAAATTGGTATACATGGGGGATTCAAAATCCCCTGCTTCACGGCGTGTCGGTTCGAGTCCGACCTCAGGTACCATCATTTGAAAGCCCCGTTCTTAATTGAACGGGGCTTTTTTATATCTGCGATTGATTGATTTTATTATTTCTATCAGATGGACTTATTTGTAGCCGTGTTTGTTGGACTGGTTTGTAACATGGTACCAATGTTGAGCCTTCCCGACGTCGACTCGATAGCACCTGAAACTTCTTAGCTCATCAAGATGACAAAACTCTTAATCTATTTGTTATTCAAACAAACTTAATGTCCAGTGTATTCATTGCTTGATTCATGTCCGTCGTACAATGATTGCTCGGTGAATAAAACATCGTGATGGTAGTCTATCTTTATCTCTTTGTTACGTAGATTTAGATTATATCGCTGTCTTTTAATAGTTTACTAAATGATTTATGTTAATCGAAATTTTGAAGTTCATCATATTCTTTCAACTTTCGATATAGGGTCGCGAGGCTCATTCCGAGTTTTTTGGCTGTGAGTGCTTTGTTATTATTTAGGGTTTCTAATACCGAGACTATATAGTCTTTTTCAATGGTATTAAGTGGTTTAATACCATTATTTATCGATGGTTTAGTGATATTTTGATGAAATTCTTCTGGTAAGTCTTCAGGCATAATCTGTGGCCCAGGACTTAACACTACCGCCCGTTCAATCGTATTGGCGAGTTGACGAATATTGCCTGGCCAGTCGTAGTTGAGTAATAAATCTGCTGTTTTGTAGTTAAAACCAGTGATTTTTCTACCCAGTTTTTCATTGAAATCGGACAGAAAACAGCGCGCTAAGGGTAAAATATCTTCTCCTCGATTCCTTAGTGGAGGGATTTTGAGTTCGATAACATTGAGTCGGTAGTAAAGGTCTTGACGGAAATCACCGGCTTCAACCGCTGCTTCTAAATCTTTATTGGTTGCCGATATGATTCGAACATCAACATCTTTTATATTGTTGTCACCTACTCGACGGATTTGTTTTTCTTGAATCACTCGCAGTAGTTTAGTTTGCATCGAAGGAGAAAGTTCGCCGACTTCATCGAGGAATAGTGTTCCACCGTTGGCACTTTCGATCAATCCCATTTTGTTATTTTCAGCCCCTGTAAACGCGCCTTTTACATGGCCAAATAGTTCACTATCTAACAGAGATTCAGTTAGTGCACCGCAATTTATTGCCAGTAAGGGTTTATTATTTCTATCGGAGTGGCGATGAATAAAATCAACTAATTTCTCCTTACCTACGCCACTTTCACCTGTGACTAAAATTGATGTGGGCACCTTAGCCACGTTAATGGCCATTTCGATGAGTTTTTGCATCGGATGGCTATTGCTGATGGGGTAACTACTGTGGGAAAAATTGTTTTTAGCGCTTAAATTGATATTAGAGTCTCGAGGAAAATACTCTTCAATTTTTAATATGTCTTGTACTTCGGATTTAATGTTGTCGTTGTTGATCCCATTATAATATTGCAGAAGGGGTAAGGCTTCATCACCCCATTGATCGATATAATTTCCGACTAGGCGGCAGTGACAGTCGCCTTTTGCTTGGCATTCTGGCTCAATAAAATAAACTGTGCGTTGTTGTACATTTGAAACATAACCGCTTGCGAACCCCACTTGCTCCCAACAAGCGACATCAGTAGATTGTCCATTTAAGCGAAGTTCCTGATCGGCTTCATATGAACCAATAAAGTAAGTTTCAACCAGTGGTGAGCCTGACAGTCCATCGGTGCGCTGACTCGTAAGTACTTCGCCAAAACCAAACATAGAGCAAATCATTGGGCCTAATTTTCCCTGACGCGCTTCTGACCATACTTCAGGCATTTTTCGTTTTATTTGTTCTGCTAATAGCCAACCTCTTATAAACCCAGAACGAGTTATTATCGTTCGTGTAGCTTCTTCCCCTATGGTCTTGAGTAACTCTTTTCTAAGCATACCGTGAGATACCATGTCCGTAAGGTATGCCCTTTGGTCAAGAAAACTCATTGTGCCGCCATGAGGTTTAAATGCTAAAAGTTCTCGAAGATCCAATTGTGACGTTTTCATCTACATCCATTTATTTAACTGTTGTAGGGAGCGTAACATCACTAATGTTGCATTTCAGTGAGGGTCTTCTTACTTATATGATTTAAAAAAGTATCTTAATTGTTACTGACTAAAAAGAGGGGCGACGCCTTAAATATGTCTAAGGCGTTATTTGTAGTGACTTGTTTATAATTAAAAAATTATAGACATGTTAATTATTTAAGGTACGTTAAATTCAAACTCATGGCAGTTATTACAAAAGTTTTCTGATGTTTCGTGTTCTGCATGACAGTTCTCACACTCAAGTTCTACGCCGTAATGAGGTGAGTCATGTTTATCGGGGGCACCATGATAGTCTTGTTTTTTTTGCGGTAATTCGTGGCACGTTAAACACTGTTCCATTGGTGCAGCTTCAAAAGGTTTGCTGATGTGACAATCTGCACAGTTCAATCCCGCATTTTTGTGGTGGGATTTCATTGTTTTAGCGTTTGCATAGTGTGTAAAAAAAAGCGTGAGTACAGTAAGTAACGTTAATATCAGTTTTTTGTCCATAATGTTCATCCAGTCAGAGTACACGCAGCGGTTTTTACTGTCACCGCTGCAATATTGGTTTGTTAGAAGGTATATTTCACATAAGTTTGAAAGCGTGTCATATCACCTTCTTTTTCGGCCATGTTTTCGACATCACCCATGGTGACGCCTACTGCCCATTCAATATCCGGTGTAATGTTCCAAAATAGGTTTGTGTGCCAAGAGAAGGCTGTTTTATTGGCATATTCAGTAAGAATACCGTCTTCAAGGCCTTTCTCGTCTTGTTCTGAATAACCTGCACCAATGGCTAATCGCATATTTTGTTGAAGCGCAAAAACGACTCCGCCAGTAATGCTGCTGTATTCTAAGGTATCTGTTTCCCCATCAGCATTGATACCGGCACCGGCATTAAAACCTAGACCAGCATAACGACCAATACCATCACCGTACATTAAGCCGAGAACTGCCTTATGACCGTCTCCAAATTTAAGGCTAGTGTTTAATGCTAGGCCATAACCAAAAGCATCATCACCTTCTAGTTCAAATCGACGGATCACGACTCTTGGTGAAAAAGTAACTCTACTATTAGCGTAAAAGTACTTGGCAATAATATCTGGCATGACATCTTCACTTGAACCGTTATTCACTAGGGTATAAGGGCCTGCGGCTGTTAGTCCAAGCGTTGGGTTTTCAAGACTGATCGAAGTGTATTGACCTTTACCTATATTGTATTGGTAGCGAACTTGAGGCTGGCGGACAAACGTGGTTCCAGGATCGGTGGCGAAATCCATCGATGGCATGATGCCTGCAAAATCCATGAAGTTAGACCATGTTTGCCCCGCTAGAACCACGTGTTTACCCATGGTCATCTCACCATATGCATGGCGGATCCTGAAGCCGTTACTATTAGACCAAGTTGGACCATCACTATCGATGTCGGCAAAAAAGTCTCCTTCAACATAAGTCTTTAATGTGCCATATTTATTTTCTGATGCGGTTTTAATGAATACGCGGCTTTCTCTTGCCGTCATGTGTAAATCCGATTTTTCTGCGTTGGCAGAGCCATCAATTGGAGTGGTATAAACACTATAAAGATCGCCATTAAATGGGGCCGTTATCGTACCGTCAGTATCGTAATTTACCATTAGTTTGGCGTAACCACCGACAGTCACTTTAGTGTCTGCGATATCAAATTCGGCCGAATTAACTGAGGCAGTGCTAAGCATAAGCGGTATTGCAATGGCGACAGCTGTTACTAATGGTTTACGTGAATATAATTTATTCATAATGATTTTTCTCTTTCATAAGTTCATCAATATTTGTCGACTGGGCATTTTGCCCAGTCGTTATAGTTGTTATGCTTTTGCTACATTTTTACCGGCAATACGGCCAAACACGATGCAGTCGGGAATGGCTACAGTACCTAGGCGACAAGCACCATGTGTCCCCCCAGTAGATTCACCACATGCAAACAATCCTGGAATGGTTTCTCGTGTGGCAATGTTGATGACTCTTGCTTCTGTATCGATTTCAACACCGCCCATTGTGTGATGTGCTTTAGGCCATAAACGAACAGCATAGAAAGGTGCTTCGACAATTGGTTGCTGATTCATTGAGAACGGTTTATTAAACTCAGGGTCATTTTTTGCTAAAACATAGCTGTTATAACGTTGTATTTGTGCCTCTAGCGTTTTAGCCGACATATTATAGTGAGCAGCTAGAGCTTGAATGGTGTCAAAGGTATGTACTACTTTTCGGTCAAGTAGCTTAGGCATAACATGCATAGAAGCTTTGACTCCTTTTGCATCACAAATCGCAACGGCAACATTACCTGTTTTGATAATGGCATCGGCACGCACTTTACGGTCAGCAAGTTCGTCAACAAAACGTTCACTAGTTTCAGGATTAACCATTACCCCGTGAGTAAAGGCTGAGTAAGCAGCGAAAATAGGAGCAAGCCCAAAGCCTTTTTCATCTGGTGAAGCCCATGGTCCTAGCTGGACCCATGAAAGTTGCACTGGATTTGCGCCAACACGGATCATTTCTTTTAAACATTCAGAAGTGGCTCCCATGTGATTTGTTGTTGCAAGCTCTTCTGTTAATCTAGGATCTTGTGATGAGCGATACACCACGTCGGCAGCAAAGCCACCAGATGCCATTACAACGCCTTTATTGGCTTTGATGAAATGTGTTGCAGTAGAGTTTTCTTTACCAGGCTTGAATTTAGTGATCACCTCAAGTCCTACAATTCTGCCTTCTTTATTGCTTATTAGGCGTTTTACGAAGACTTTCTTTTTGAGTGGGATACCTAGTTCTTTTGCTTTTTCTAACATTGGGTGCACGATACCTGAACCAGATTGGTTATAAGTGGTATGTGTTCTTGGGATTGAGTGCCCGCCGAATTGTGCGAGTTTTTCTTTGAATTTCACACCAAGATAATCTCGGCACCATTCAAATGCATCGTTAGATTGTTCGGCAACCATACGTGCTTGTTTAGGGTAGTTAAGACCAAGACCCGCTTTATACATATCAGCAAGCATTGCATCAACAGAGTCTGTTACACCATTGGCTTTTTGAATATCACTGCCGACGACGGCCATACCGCCACCATTGATGGTTGAGTTGCCACCAGGAACAGGCATTTTTTCAAGTACCACAACTGATGATTTAGCATTTTTAGCTTCGATGGCGGCAGATAAACCTGCAAATCCACTACCGACAACAACGACATCATAGGTCTCATCCCATTTATCTGGTAATGACGTGCAGCTTGACTCTGTTTTGGCAGAAGCAAAGCCGGATAAAGCTAATCCAGCTGTTGCGGTAGTAATACTGGTTGCTTTTAAAAAGTGGCGTCTTGATAGATTTGTTTTAGTGTCTGTACTCATTATCGTCCCCTTAATATTAATGATTTTTAAACGAGGTGAATATTTACCTATTAACCTGTTTATTCATTTTCTTGTTTGAAAATGTAAGCATTAAAGTAAGAGCATGTAATGTGCCAGTTATTTTTTGTTTTTAATTAATTGATTTGTTTAGGTAAAGTTATAATGTGTGATGTTGGTTACTGTATTGTTGAGAATTAATTTCTCACAATAATGTATCGAGGGTTTTACTTATAATTGATACAGATCACGCCTTTGTTTTGCTGACAAGCCGTATAGGCGCTTCTATAGCGAGCTTATTGAATCTTGATACAACACTGCTTAGTGGAGCAACGGATTGTGAGATATCATTTATTATTCCAAGTTGAGGCCAACTATCAGGCAAACGGTTATCGCTTTAAATAAGTTAAGAGGAAAGTTAGGACTGTAGTGTTTACCACAAACTATGTCGGCAGTTATGAGTGTCGTGGTGGTACTGATAAAACCTATTTTTTGTGTCCATGCTTTTAAAATGTGAAGCTTCTTGGATAGTCAGTCAGCTTGTTAGCATGGATAACTGATCATGAGGGGGCGTAGTGATTTTACTAATAAAGTTAACATGTAGAGTTAGGGGCGAAATAAAAGGCGTGAATCATTATAGATTTTCTTAGTCATGTCTAATTCTATTACTATTCAAGATAAAATGTGATTTGTTTCATTTATGAGCTAAATTTATATCATATAAACAAAGTTTAATATAATTGTTAATATATTATTATTTTTAATAAAGCATTATGAATCATGTCTTTATATTTATTTAGTTCTCTATCGATACGACATGGTTTGTTTTTGCACGTATACAGTATTGCGATTGTACATGTTGGGTATTAGTTTGACCTGTCTTCGTCACTTTTGACGCTTATAAGAAGGAGTTTCCATGCAAGCACAATTTAATGTTCAAATTGGTTCTTTTCGTAAAATCAATAAGATCCCGAATGCTTGGTCAAATGAAGACTACCTTCAGTTGATGGCTATTATGGGCTTAGATGATGGCCTAGAAGGAATGGAGGCTACTGAACTTAGAGAAATGTGCATGATGTCTCTAAATGATTTAGAGGCCAATGAAGCCGCTAAAATCGTCTTGACGCATTTATTCAGTGAATTGACTGAAGGGAAAATTGATCAATTAAGTAATGACATGATCGGTGACAGAATGTGGGAAGAATATTCTGATTGCTTGCTCCATGAAGGTTTTTTTAGCGCTTATGCCTTATTGAGAGAAGCATTTAATGGTGTTTTTGCCGAGCCTACCGGTGTTGAGTTTATGGTTAATGTCACAGCAGCTGACGCAGCAGAGCTAACTATTTTTGATGAGTCATTACATGCATCAATGGTACGTCTTCTCGCATCTGGGCTATCTCCCGATGCGCTCTTACATCGATTATATGAAGACCAAATTACCGGTACGCAATTTCCAGAAGCCTTAGGGATATTGTGGAAGCTAGAATTAGTATCAAGTGAAGGTTTATCTCGTCAGTTTAAGATGGTGAGTTCAGATTTCTGGTTTGGGAAATTGGCGAATGTAGAGCAGTTTGAAGCTTCTGCTCATGCTGATGAATCGGATGAAAATGAATAACTAACGCTACCTAGTTTCATATTTTTATCCCATAAAAAAACCAGCTGATAACAGCTGGTTTTTTCTTATATTAATTTGGCAATGCCAAATTAATGATTACTATTATGAGTGCTTACGACGACGTAATGCAGCTAATGGAAGTAATAGTGCAGTTAACCAACCCATAGAACCACCAGAAGATTGCTCTACTTCTTCGGTGACATTAATGGTTGCTGTACCCGGTGCACTTGTCAGCTCACCGTCAGATGCGGTTACTGTGAAAGTGAAGGTGTCATCACCAACTGGAGCAGTAAACAGAATTGATGGACCACCGTTAGTAAAGCTAACACTCTTACCACCAGTTTGAACCCAATTATAAGTTAAAGCATCACCATCAATGTCTTTACCATTTGCTTTTGCTGTTACTACGAATCCACCAGCGCTATTCATTCCTGAAGGCGCAACCGTTGGGGCATCATTAACGTTATTAACAGTAATAACAACTTGTGTAGGCGTACTCAAATTCCCTTCTTCATCAGTTGATGTATAAGAGAATGTATCGGTGCCAGTGAAGTCTGCAGTTGGTGTATAAGTAAATGCACCATCTGCTGCTAACGTCAGTTCGCCATTAGTCACTTCATCAACAAGAACAACAGTGTCTAATTTCCCAACTGGAGACACATCGATTAAGCGTTGAGCCTTAGCCGTCATGCCATCACCCGTTACTTGAGTACGAGCTACTTTTTGGTCTGGCTTAGTATCATTATCTAATACATTACCTTCCATAGAAGTATCTTCATCAAGTGAAGGAGCGTCAGCTTGGCCGAAGCTAAACTCAGTAACCATTGCTTTATAAGCAAGTTCAACACTACCTGCTGTAGTTGATTTAACTTCTACCCAATCATCATCTGTAACAGATGTGCCTACACCGTTAAAGTAATGAGTTGTACCTATGTTACCACCGATGTTTTCAGCGCCAATCGTTACGTTAGCTGGCATACCAGGAATATCGTAATAATTGAATGTGACTTCTTCAGTATCGCCAGTTTTGAACCACACACTAAAGCTATACTGATCACCTGATGGATCTCCCCAAAGCTGTGCATCATTCCATTCAACAACTAAGAATGAATCTGTTCCAGTGTTCACGACACCAAGAGAGAGTGCTCCACCACCAGTATCAGTAACATCGCCAGAGCCATCGCTTAAATCAAAGTCAGACCAGAAAGGTGCAACAATATTATTAGGATTTGAGCCATCTGGCAGCTCTTTATTTGCATAAGTACCTGCGGCTGAACTACTACCTGGAATCACAATACCATTAGGAGAGATCGAAATTGAGGTATAAGTTTGGCCATTGTATTTATAAGCTGGAACACCATATACAAGTGTATTTTCATCACAACCGTCTAAACAAGCAGGTGTTTGACTTAAGCCAAGAGCGGTAATATTTGGATATGCACCAGTGCCACTAGTCGTGACCATTTCAGGTAAATCCATTGAACCAACCCAAGTGATAACCCCCGTGTTTTCATCAACAGATAGTCCATTTTGCGAAGCGCCGTTCAGGACCACAGATACATCATCTTTTGAGGTAAGCTTAGTGCCTTTAGGAGTCGTAGCCGTCAGAGTTACCGTGTTTTCAAACATAGTGTTATTCACAACAGATTTTATTGTGAAAGGATCTGCAACAGAAATATCAGTGTCAGTTGTAAAAGCTGAAATTAATGATGAATCGCTTGATTCTTTAGCGAGTACAGCCAATGGAAGGTGAGCATTTTGCTTTCCTTCAGTACTAGTAATCATGACATTACCGAAAATCCAGTCACCGTATTCACTAAATGTTGAATCAACAGTGACTGTGAAGGTTGCTGATGCACCTGCTTCAAGTTCAAGTGTTGAAGGTGAAATCATTAGGCCTGCAGTACCAGAACTTGCAGAAAGTGCCCAAGATGATTTTTCATCACTCTTGTTGTAAACCGTACGAGTAAAGGTACAGATACCAACACATGAGTCTGCAGCTATAGAAGGCTTATCAAATGTTAACACTGCTTTTGCTGCAGCATCTAAATCCATACGACCTGCACCCATAGCAAAAGGCGTTGCTGGTGTTGATGAGTCGTCATCTAGGATGCCATCAATTTTAGATGTAGATGTTAGCGCGGTCTTAATATCAGTTGCTGACCATGTAGGATGTAGCTGACTTAAAAGCGCTGCAGCACCGGCAACATGTGGACTAGCCATACTAGTACCAGAAATCATATTAAAGTCTTCTCCACCATCATCAGGTGAGAAAGCCGATAAAATGTTGGTGCCTGGAGCAGCTAGGTCTGGCTTGAGAATATTTTCATTACCATTTGGACCACGAGAGCTAGACTCATTGATAGAATCTGCAAGACCACTGGCCATGATACGTTTAATGTCAGCGCCAATAGTACCTTGAGTAGCTGTATCACCCATAGAATCTAAAATCGCCATGCCGTCATCTTCGCCGATCATAACTGAAGGGAAGGTAATACCCGGCACTGACATGGTGATTGGTGCACCAGCACGGTTGTTATAAACAACAACGGCAGTTGCGCCAGCAGCTTCAGCGTTAGTTACTTTATTGCTAAAGTTACAAGTACCACGTGAAATCAGTGCTATACCATCTTTAAATGAATCTGCAGCGAATGGTTTACAACCTTCAAAGTTTTCGGCATCAATATTGAGTGCTGAAATAACAGTTCCGGTGATGTCCATATCAATTTCAGTATCAGAACCTGGAATCGCTAATAAATCATCACCACCAGTATTGAAGCTGTTAGCGAAGTAACGGCCTGTAGTGCTGTTAGCCACTGTGATACCAGACTCAATACAACCAGGGCAACCTACTGTTTTTGCTGCATTACCATCATTACCCGCAGCACTTACCACTACAATGCCTGCAGCTTCGGCAGCTTCAAACATCGTTTTGTATGGGCTACTTGAAGGATCAGCGCCAGCGCCACCACCCCATGAATTGTTAATGACGTCAGCGCCATCATTAACAGCATGCTCTAATGCTTCCATTAACATGATGTTTGAACCACTACCACCAGTACAGTCAGCTTTAGAATAAAGTGCTTTGTAAGCCATTAAATATGCAGCTGGAGCAACGCCTGATAATGTAACGTCAACACCTTGGAATGTTGTTTCTACTTTGTTACCAACAGCTGTACCAGCAACGTGAGTACCATGACCACCAAATCCTAGTGGGCTCATGTATTCATCTGGACAGACTTGGGATGTAGGTTGCGACCAACGTGCAACAATCAGTTTGTCGTTACAAAATGAACTATCAACCGTTGAACAGTAGTCATCTGTTGGCATCATACCTGTTGGCGCTTCAAAACCTTCTCCTGAGAACATTGGGTTTTCAGGACGAATACCACCATCAATAATGGCAACTCGGATACCTTTACCAGCGTTTTCCATGCCATCTACAGCATTCCACATAGCTTCACTGTTGATTATTTCATGTGAAGCATCCATGTTTGTTTCGTACATTACTTCAGGATATACAGAGATAACTCCTGGAATAGCCATTATTTGTTCAACAGTTAACCCTTGGCCAACAATCGTGACACCGTTAAATAATGTTGTAAATTGACGTTCAACTTTAGCATTTGAAGCCGCCTTTGAAAGGGCTTTTGTAAATGCAGCTTGCTCGGCCTTAAGATGAGACGCATAACTCTTAACTGGAGCTGATTGAATATCTAATTTGCTATTTTTATCTTTAACAGCGGTAGAGGCATAAGTTGAAATACCACCTTGATATTTTGCAACAGCAGGTGATTCTAGTTCAATGATATAACGCTGAGGAGCTTTGACATCGTTAATTTTTATCGCAGGTTTTTTATGATGGTCAGCTGAAAGCAGTTCAATGCCTGCATGGTTAGAGCTATATTGAGTATTTGCATAAGTAGCACTTGATATTAGTGCTGCCGAAATGGCTAGGGCTAATTTTGTCTTCACAACTTCTTCCTTGTTTTTAGACACCACTCAATTAGAGAGGGATATCGCTGTAACACGATGAATATTAAGTGGTGGTGTTTATAATATTTTCGGTTTTTTGCTGCACTCTATGGCGCATCAATAGCATTTGTAGCACAAAGATTTAACAAAAGTAACACTGTAACTTAAAAAAATGGCAATCAATTGTTAATAAGTATGTGCTGGTTTGTGATTGACGTCGTGCTATTTATTAGTGGGAGTTGACAGTTCTGAAGTTAACTCGGGGGCTTGAGGGCTACTTAGCCCTCGATGGTCTATGGCTTTACTAATCTTACGATGGGATTTTGTAGGCTAATAAGTGTTTCAGTAGACTGGATTTCATCAATAGATTGAATACGATTAATCAGCACATGCTGCAATCCATCGATAGATTGGCACATTACCTTTACAAATACCGAGTAATTTCCGGTGGTGTAATACGCTTCCACTACTTCTTCTAATTCATTTAGCTTGGCAATAGCAGCGGGATAATCGCCAGCACTCTTCAAGTTGATACCGATAAAACAGCAAACATCATAACCGAGCGCTTTGGGGTTTACGGTAATTTGCGCACCAGTAATAATGCCAGCTTGTTTCATTTTTTCAACGCGAACATGAATCGTCCCAGCACTGACATTAAAACGTTTTGCCAGTTCCGCAAAAGGTGTTCTGGCGTCTTGCATAAGTGCGGTGAGAATATGATTGTCTAATTCATCACGTTGAAATGAGCTATCCACGGTATAAAGCCTAATAAACCATTAATTGGCCATAAATCTACGACTTTCATTGCATAATAGCTACTAAAATTAGCATGGTTATTAACAATGTTTAATTTTGTTATTGATCAGCCGTTGGAGTCATGAACGTGACGGGGGACTCAAAATGCATTACTTGCTGAGAGTAGGGATGAGTTATCGATAATGCCGCGGCATGAAGGAGTAATCTAGGTGATAAGCTTTTTGCTAAAGGATCGGCATAAAATCCATCGCCCAGAATCGGGTGGCCTAATGCCATCATATGAACTCGAAGCTGATGTGAGCGTCCAGTAATAGGAGTGAGTTTGACTAATGTAGACTTAGCACCATAGCTCACGACTTCAACTAACGTCACCGAAGGTTTACCAACTGTGTGGTCGACTTTTTGTTTGGGTCTATTAGGCCAATCACAAATTAGTGGTAAATCGACTTTCGAGATATTGGATTTCATATGACCAGCCACTCGAGCAAAATAGGTTTTGGCTGTTTCTCTATCACGAAATTGACGTTTTAATTCTCGTTCAGCACTGCGCCGTAGTGCGACGACAATGACTCCAGAGGTTGCCATGTCTAATCGGTGTACAATTTGTGCATTTGGATGTTCAGCTAAAACTCGAGAATAAATACTGTCATGGTAAATAGCTTCTCTTCCTGGAACCGATAGTAGTCCAGAGGGCTTGTTTGCGACCAGAATATCCTTGTCTTGATACACAATATCTAACCAAGGGGTGGTAGGTGGGGTGTAAATGAAATCAGCCATAGTTGCTCTCGTGAGTCAATTCGCGGCAAAGATACCGCTAGGGCTTATGATGTGCAAGTATAGAATGGTATTGCTGGGAGACTAAAATAACGATTTAAGAGAATGCATTACCGTTGACGTGCATGATGGTGAATGTCCACACTACAAATGCGAGTGGGATATGTACCAACGCATAAAAGCATTGATCAAGACGGCTCATGCCTTTTGCTTGCCAAATTAAATATAGATGCGCACCAATAACTGTCGGAAATAGCGCTAACAATGGATAAAGTGAAAATGGACTGGCATCAGTAAAAATGGCATGAGTCATCAACGCCCAAACTACCATCAAAGCGGTAGTCATTGGCGGCATAGCAACGCGATATTGATCTGGGTAAGGGAACATCCCATGTCCTTAAAGTCATCTGTTGTGGCGTATTAGCCTTTTATTTCTTTTTTGCTCTGAATCACTTTTCGATGAACTACCGAGTAATGGCGTAATCCAGCAGGTCCGTGAGATACAATAACAGATAATAAAATAATAAAGATGACTAATTCAGAATGACACTGACTTATTTGAATAAAAAAACCTAGCAATATCACTTTTAGTAGGGTTAACACTCCTTTGAGTTGTATCAGCCAGCGCCAATCTCTAATGATTTCCCAACTCATTAGTAATACACCGGATATGATTGCAACAAGCCAATAATTCAACCATAGAGATAACTCAAGATTAAATATTATGCCACCACCACTGCCGACTACACCAATAATATGTAGTGCTCTGAGTGCAGTTTTGCTTATCCGTTCAATCCAAAATCGACGGTCTGATACTGGCAAGTTTTTTTTCTGATTCATAGTTTCGTTGTTAGATTAACATTGCGATAACACTAGCAATGTTAACTCGTGAAAACAGTGATGGGTACAGCAATTCTTCTCATTCTCAATAGTGATTATTCAATTTATTAAGTTAACGCCGTAAATAGATATTCTTTGCCATGTGTTCTTGCAATTTTTGTATAGCTTAAGAGGTTAATTCTCTCTTGAGTATTCGCGGATCGTGAGAAGAGAATATGTTGATGTAAGAATGCAATCTACACTCGTTATTTTAGCTTTTGGCGGTATCACAGGAATAGTGAATGCGGCTCCAGATAACTTGGCTGAATCCATGTTGATATGGTTAAGATATGGATGATGTTTATAACGTCAATAAGTTGTTTTTTTTATTGGCATTATAAGCAAACTATACAGTAGAGTGATTATTGTTGTTGCTATTCACAAGGCCTAGCCTGGATCACAATTTCATCTTTATCCCGTGTGATATTGACGACAATAACTGTTAATTCACATACAATTAACTTCTGTTTTGAGCGCGACTATTGCGGTAAATCGTTGTAAACGATCGCGATAGCGCCATTAACGCATTTGGAGCCTTATGAGAATTGGATTTTTTAGCGCAAAGCCTTACGACATCCGCCATTTCAATAGTATTAACGAAACCTTTAAGGTTGATATTGAATTCTTTGATTACCGACTTTGCATGCAAAACGTAAAATTAGCAGAAGGCTATGAAGTTGTGTGTGCGTTCGTCAACGACTCTTTATGTGAAGAAGTGTTAGTTGAGTTGGCAAAAGGCGGTACAAAAATTATTGCCATGCGTTGTGCCGGTTTCAATAATGTTGATTTAATCGCTGCCGAGCGACTCGGTATGAAAGTCGTTAATGTACCAGCATATTCACCTGAGTCAGTTGCCGAGCATTCGGTGGCCTTAATGTTGACCTTAAATCGTAAAATTCATAAAGCTTACCAACGTACTCGTGACGCCAATTTTGCTTTATCGGGTCTTGTCGGTTTTAACATGTTTGGCAAAACCGTTGGGGTGATTGGTACTGGTAAAATTGGTTTGGCGACCATTAAAATTTTGCTCGGCTTTGGCTGTAAAGTGATCGCCCACGATCCTTATCCAAACCAAGCGGTAATCGACTTAGGTGTTGAATATGTCGATTTAAATACCTTATACCCACAATGCGATATCATTAGTTTGCATTGCCCGTTGACCAAAGATAACCATCATTTACTCAACAAGGTCAGTTTTAGCCAAATGAAGCAAGGCGTAATGGTGATAAATACCAGCCGCGGCGGATTACTTGATGCATTTGATGCTATGGAAGCGTTAAAAGATGGCCAAATTGGCTCGTTAGGGCTAGATGTATACGAAAATGAAAAAGGATTATTTTTCGAAGATAAATCAAATGAGATTATTCAAGATGATATCTTCCGTCGCTTGTCTGCTTGTCATAATGTGATTTTTACTGGTCACCAAGCCTTTTTAACTGAAGAAGCATTAAATGCGATAGCCTCAACAACATTAACTAATGTGACGCAGTTGACCACTGGGCAAACTTGTAATAATGAGCTGTTTTAATTCGAATGGGTTAACCTAAATACTTACGAGTTTATAAACTATAATCACATTCTGTCCAGCCTGATAAAGATTAGGCGCAGAGCACAATAAATGGAACATTATGATTACAACAACAGAAATCCACGACATTAAAACGGCTACGGGCTTAATGCGTACCACGCTTTATCGTCCAGACACTAAAGGCCAATTTGCGACCATTATTTTCTACTCAGAAATATTTCAGCAAACCGCGCCTATTGCTCGCTCAGCAGCAATCTTAGCCGGTCATGGTTTTGTTGTATTAGTACCAGAAGTGTTCCATGAGCTAAATCCTATCGGAACCGTGTTGGCGTATGACGAAGCCGGTAAAGATAAAGGTAATGCAGACAAGTGGGCCAAGCCTTTGGAACATCATGATAGTGACACTTGTGCGTTAGTTGACTTTGCACGGGCACAGTCATTTTGCAACGACAAAGTCGGAGCTATGGGCGTTTGTATCGGTGGTCACTTAGCTTACCGCACCGCACTTAATCCAGACATCAGCGGTGCTTTTTGTTTATACCCAACCGACATTCATTCAAACACATTACCTTGCCAAGAAGGTAATGACTCACTGAGTCGAACTGGCGATATAAAAGGCGAGTTAGTGATGGTGTTTGGTAAGCAAGACCCGCATGTTAGTAAAGAAGGGCGAAAGCTTATTTACCAAAAGCTTGAACAGGTAAATGCAAACTTTACTTGGCAAGAGGTCAATGCACAGCATGCCTTTATGCGTGATGAAGGCGAGCGTTATGATGCTGCTTTGGCTTTGCAAATGTACTTACAAGCTGTGGCATTTTTTCACAGAGTGTTAAACTAGCTATGTAAGATACAATCAAAAAGGCGCTAAATGCGCCTTTTTTGTGTCTGAATATGCGGGAAATAACGGTTATTTACGTTTAGGTATCACACGTTTTATCGGCTGTACTTTCTTTGCTGGCATTTCATTTGGCAGTTTTATAACCCCTTTTTGTAATAGCAGGCTGTTAGGGTAAGTCATCACGTCACCGGACTCGCGTTTAATTAAAATGTGAAATAATGCTATTTCTACAATCACCCCAGACATATCTTCGTCTTTTTCAACAATTCTAATTCTGTCGCCAATGCGATACGGAAAAGCAAAAAATATTAGTACCCCAGCGGTAATGTTACTGAGGATTGACCACTGGGCAAATAATGCCACGCCTAAAACGGCAAACGCCGAAGAGACAAATAACGATACCTCTTGATAGCCTAAACCGAGCGATATCGCCATGATTGAGATTGTGACAAAAAACATAAAGTAAGAAATAAGCCGAGTCACTAAGCGACTGCGCACTTCGTTAACCTGTTTTTTCTCAGCTTGTTGCCTAATCCATTTACTCACTTGGCGCTGAGCAAACAAAAATACCGCTAAATACACAATACACATCAGCAACTGGTTAAGCATGTAAATTCCCTGTCGAATAATGAAGGCCAATAAATTCTATCATCAGTAATAAATTGGCTAATAAGGCTCAGACTTGGTACTTCATTCTGAGGTACAATGCGGTTTTATTGCTTGCATAATAATGATTGCAAGCCAGCCAACAGAGTGAAGTATGTCCGATTATAAAGTATTGCATGTCGACAGTGATAGTGTTGGTGATTTTTGTGTGCTCGATGATGGTGATTTTAGAGTGTTATCTTTTGGAGATAACGACGAGCAAAGCAAAATGGATAAAGCCCAACCACATGTGCCGCAGCATACTTATGTTCAGGCAATGCTTGCGGTATTATTATTTACTCAACCTAAAAGTGTGATTATTTTAGGCTTAGGCGGCGGAGCATTAGTCCACTCGCTTCGGCATGTTGATGCCGCGATTAAAATTACTGCAGTAGAGTTACGAGAAAGGGTAATTGAGGTAGCCAAACGATTTTTTCAATTGCCACTGGGTAAAAAATTGAACTTAGTTCATCAAGATGCCAATGTCTTTTTGGCCAATGCAGAACACAAAAAAGTCGATGTCGTTTTTGCCGATATATACAGTAACAAAGGTGTCGATAAGCAACAGCTATCAACGCTGTTTATTGGTCAAGCAAAGCAACTTTTAAAAACGGATGGTTTTTTAGTGCTTAATTGTTGGAAAGAGCATAGCCGTGACACCCAACTGCGTGACACTCTTTATAGCCATTTTACCCATGTTTATGCTTGTTTAACTGGCGGTGGTAATTGGGTTGTATATGCCACTAATGGTCATACTGGGTTTGCCGCCGCGAACAATAAGCAAGCCTTACAAGCATTATCGCAAAAGCTCGATACCAACATCAGCCGCGTATTAACTCGTTTTGGTATTTGGGAATAACTCACCTTGATAATAGAACGTTGATCATTACGACGTTCTGTTTTATCGATTAACATTAAGTTCAATATGAAAAATCGATTAAGGTGATAGTTTTTATCCGTTATACTTAATTCATCTCCATCGCTATTATGATTCACACCAGATGACGAGCACATGTTCATCATCACCGACACCACATGGTATCGGGTTAACGTAAATCTTAATTCCAATGGAGCATGACATGACACAATCTATCATCAATAGCACTATCAAACCTTTCAAAGCAACAGCATTCCACAATGGTGCTTTCGTTGAAGTTACAGAGCAAGATTTATTAGGCAAGTGGGCAGTAGTATTTTTCTACCCAGCTGATTTTACTTTCGTATGTCCAACTGAATTAGGCGACATGGCTGACCATTACGAGAAGCTACAGGCAATGGGCGTTGAAGTTTACTCAGTATCAACTGACACTCACTTTACTCACAAAGCTTGGCATTCAAGTTCAGACACAATCGGTAAAATTACTTACCCAATGATAGGTGACCCAACTGGCGCAATCACTCGCAACTTTGGTGTGATGATTGAAGAAGACGGTTTAGCCCTACGTGGTACTTTCGTTATCAACCCTGAAGGCCAAGTTAAAGTAGCTGAAATTCATGACCTAGGTATTGGCCGCAGCGCTTCTGAACTAGTTCGTAAGATTCAAGCTGCACAATATGTTGCAACTCACGATGGCGAAGTATGTCCAGCTAAATGGCAGCCTGGTGAAGAAACATTAGCTCCTTCAATTGACCTAGTCGGTAAAATCTAACCGCTAAGTTCACCCTTAGGTTAGTAATATCATCTCCAGCTAGTCGGTGTTCCCCCGGCACTGACTAGCACTTTTAAACTCATCGATTATTGCCCATTTTTTAGGAGTTGTTATGTTAGATGCGAATGTAAAAAATCAACTGAAAACCTATCTGCAAAACCTCAAGCGCCCAGTTGAACTTGTCGTATCTGCAGATGACTCAAACAAAGGCAAAGAATTAACCAGCCTAGCCCAAGACATTGTTGACTCATCAGACTTAGTTTCAGTCACGTATCAGCAAGGCAAGCGCACACCAAGCATGAGTGTGATTAACCCACAAGCTGCAACCAACATAACCTTTGCTGGATTGCCAATGGGCCATGAATTTACCTCACTGGTGTTGGCGTTATTACACAGCGGCGGACATCCGATTAAGTTGGATGCGGATATCATTGAACAAATCCGTCAGCTACCTGGTGAATTCCATTTTGAAACCTATATTTCGTTAAGTTGCCAAACCTGTCCAGAAGTGATCCAAGCACTTAATATGATGGCGGCAATTAACCCAAATATTACTAACGTGATGATTGACGGTGCGCTTTTTCAACAGGAAGTCAGCGATCGCAATATCATGTCAGTTCCATCAGTATTTTTAAACGGCGAAGCCTTCTCTGTCGGTGCCATTAGCGTTGTTGAAGTACTGAATAAATTAGATAAAAATGCTGCGGGCAGACAAGCCAAACAATTAAACCAAAAATCAGTTTTTGATATGTTAGTGGTTGGCGGCGGCCCGGCAGGTGCAGCCGCGGCAATTTATTCTGCTCGTAAAGGCTTAAACACCGGTATTGTTGCCGATAAATTTGGCGGACAAGTCGCCGAAACAGTAGGTATTGAGAACTTTATTTCAGTGTCTAAAACTGAAGGTCCTAAACTAGTTGCTAACCTTGAAGACCACGTTAAAGATTATGACGTCGACATTATGCAAAACCAACGTGCGTTGAGTTTAGCTAAAAATGGCCTGTTTGATGTGACCCTAGAAAGTGGCGCAACCCTAAGCAGTAAAACGATAATCTTGGCAACGGGTGCACGTTGGAGAGAAATGAACGTCCCAGGTGAGCAAGAATACCGTAATAAAGGTGTAGCGTATTGTCCACACTGTGACGGACCATTGTTTAAAGGTAAGCGTGTTGCGGTTATCGGTGGTGGCAACTCAGGAATTGAAGCGGCTATCGATTTAGCCAATATCGTTGAACACGTCACCGTACTTGAGTTTGACAGTAAGTTACGTGCCGATGAAGTGCTACAGCGCAAAGCTAAATCAATGGGTAACATCACGATTATTACCCAAGCGATGACCACAGAAGTAAAAGGTGATGGTACCCGCGTAACCAGTTTGATCTACACCGATCGTGCAACAGGTGAAAGCAATACCGTTACCTTAGCCGGTATCTTTGTGCAAATTGGTTTAGTGCCCAATACTGAATGGTTAAAAGGTGTGGTTGATATGACACCTCGTGGCGAGATTATTGTCGATGAGCGTGGTCAAACCTCAATTCCAGGGGTATTCGCCGCAGGTGATGTAACCAATACCCCGTTTAAGCAAATTATTATCGCTATGGGCAGCGGCGCAACAGCATCACTGGGTGCATTTGATTATCTGATCAGACATTCAGAAGAAGAGGATGTAAAAGCTGCATAGCAGATTGTAAGATTTGTTATATGTGGTTTTATTTCAACCACCGAATAAGAATAGCCCGCATTTTTGTGGGCTATTTTTTTGTTTATTCATTTACAATTTTTCATCGTAGGGATTGGCAGTTTATCAATAACTGATAAAGAAATTGATATATTAGAAAAGTTTCAAGTATATTGGACTTAGGTCGATAGCCTTTACGTACATATAGACATAGATAGTCATTTACGCATGAGCTTTATTTCGTTAGAAAGTATTTTTATAACAATAAAATAGTACCAGCTATGGTGAATTGACTAAAGATTGATGTGAAGCGGTATCCGTAGCAACACAATAAACAACCTCAAGGATTGAGACTAGGCATCACAGTTCTCAATAGCAATATCTCAGTAGCTGTATTGATAAGCTCTACATTGGTTTTATCTTCATTTGATTATCGCTTGGGGGCGGAATATGAATTGGTTTAGTAACATGTCAATCTTTAAAAAGGTTGGATTGATTTTTGTGTTATCGGTTATTATTTTTGCCGTTAACCTTGGTATCAGCACTGTTGCGATTAATAAAAATCGTGACACCTTGTCTTTCATGGAAACCAAGGTGGCACACCGGGTTGAACTTGCAAATCAAAATGTCATTTATGTACAACGCTTAGATGAGTTATATACTCAAGCGGTATCGTTTGCAGATGAAGATTTACTTGAGAACGCCAATAAAACGTTTGTTTCACTTAACGATAATTTAACCGACTTATCAACTACCGATCAGCAAGAAACTGCAGTTTTATCGCAATTATCTAACAACCTCAATGAATACAATACCATGACACTATCATTGGCTAGAGGCATGCTTGATGGCACGATCGATATGGCAGATGTGGGACAAATTAGTCAGAAAAAAGCTAAGATTTTCGATAAACTGACCAACGGAATTACTGTTTATAAAGCCGACAAAGTGGATGAGTTTAGCTCTACCATTAAAGAAGCTGGCGACCGTTCAGAGCAAAGTTTATATCTTTCATTTAGCATCGGTATCGCATTATTGGTATTTATGGCACTTGCTACCATTTCTATTGCACGTGCCATCAGTGGTTCTGCTGGTGATGTTGCAAACTCATTGGGTGAGTTAGCAGATGGTAAAGGTAACTTACGCCACCAATTGACGGTTGCAGGTACTGATGAACTGGGGCAAGTATCGAGTAATTTTAACCGTTTTTTACGTTTATTAGCGGACTCTATTCAACGTGTAGTCAGTGTAACCAGTCCATTATTAGACAGTGCGTCATCGCTAAAAGAACGTATGGCTGTAGCGACTAAGGCAACCAAGCAACAAAGCCACGATGCTAAAGCCGTGCATATGTCGATGGAAGAAATGCGCCACTCGGTGAATGACATTTCACATAGTGCCCAGCAAGCGGCAGAAGCTGCGCAAGTTGCTGAACGAGAAGCGACGGAGGGCTTGGCTGTAGTACAACGTACAGTGAGAATTTCACAAGAACTTAACTCCGGTATTGAGCTGGCATCTAACTCCATTCATGAATTAGCCAAAGATACCGAAAGTGTTGGCTCTATTTTGAACGTAATTACCTCTATTGCAGATCAAACAAACTTATTGGCGTTAAATGCCGCTATTGAAGCAGCTAGAGCGGGTGAGCATGGGCGAGGTTTTGCCGTTGTTGCTGATGAAGTTCGTGCACTTGCTTCTAAAACGGCAGACGCGACTAAAGAAATTCGTGGTGTACTAGAGAAGCTTAAAATCGCCGCTGAATCATCGGTAAGTACTATGGATGTGGCGATTACTAAGTCATCAGAAAACGAGCGTTATGCTAAAGATACCGGTGAAGTATTAAGCTCAATTCAATCTAAAATTGTCAGTATTAATAGTATGAATACTCATATTGCTTCAGCCACTGAACAGCAATCTTTGGTTGCTGCACATGTGGCGAATAATGTGGTTGAAATGAATGCATCATTTGAACAAACATTGGGTATTCTTGCAGAAGTGCAGGGCATTTCAGAAGGATTAGATGGTTTTGCTAATGAGCTTAACCACGCTACCTCACAGTTTAAATTGTAATATTGCTGACAATTCAGATCCAAATGTGAGTGGTACACCATAAAAAAACGCACAGAGAAATCTGTGCGTTTTTTATTTTATCCCGAACCAAAAAGCCTTCTGCTCCGCAGTGTTTATCCTCTCTGCCTGACGACATATGTTGCACATAAACAGTTTCTGGCTGTTTGCTGCATTGTTAGCCGCCATTTTTGAATTATTTAGCGTATTATAAAGCCAATTTTTGTGGGGGAAAATTGCCTCCAGCCTGCGTTTGTTTTACTTTATTTAAATTGAATAAATAGACGTTATTTTTTCATCCGTATTTTGCTTCTTTGTCACTGCAATGTGAGCTGTTTGGAAAAGGATTATCATGCCAAGCTTGATTAGAATCGTGTTAATTAATACCCACCTACCAGGTGTGGTCGAACTGTTATTAAATGGTCACACTAATATTTGTGGTACCAATGCCTCTGGTAAAACAACCTTACAACGGTTAGTGCCGGTATTTTATGGCGAGTACCCTAGCCGTGTTGTGCCGTCAACGCGTGACAGTTTCGAACGTTGGTATTTACCCCATGACTCAAGCTACATTATCTATGAATATCAAAAAGATGATGGTTTACTTTATCAAGCGGTTTTAGCATCAGCGGGTGACGGTAAAGGGGTAAACTACCGCTTTATTGGCCGTGCTTTTGAGTTAGAGCATTATATTAAGTCGCGTAATGGCGACACCATCATTTGTCATTCAATGGCAGAGTTGGGCCGTGAAGTAAAACGTGATGGCGTAGCCCATACAAACTTGTTAAACACTCGAGAGTTTCGAGCGATCATCCAGAACGATCGTAGCTTATTAAATACCGGCAGTAACCGCAATGAGCTGCGTACTTACGCGCGTCAGTTCTCGTTGTGTGACGGTGAACATAGCTTGCGTCATATCGAAAAACTCGCCAAAGCAGTGCACTCGAAAGAGGGCAAAATGGAAACGGTTAAATCAATGATCGCAGCCATTTTAGAAGAAGATGGGGTAAACCCACCGACGTCTAGACTGAATCCGCAACGAGTAGAAACGTGGATCCGTGAAAGTCAGCTGGTGCAAGGTTTTGAACAAATCCGCCCCGAATACGAAAAGCTCGAACAAGAATTTAATCAGTTATTAAGTGCAAAGTTACGCTTAGCCAGTTTATCGCGCGGTTATCGCGCTGACGAAACCTTAGAAGCTGAGCGTCAAGATCGTAACCAAACTCATGGTAAAGAACTAAACCTCAAGTTGCGCTTATTAGATGATGAGTGGAAAGATGTTCGTGATGAGTTAAACCAGGAATTATCTGCTGCTAAAGGTGACGCTGGCAAGTTTGAAGATGAACTTAATGCCATTGAAGACCAGCATGCTGCCTTTTTAGATGCCGACATTGAACAAGCCAAAGCTGATTTAGATAATTTGCCTAATTGGCGCAGTGATGTTGAAAACCTTAACGAGCGTCATAAATTACAAACCGAAAAACACCAAGATATTGAAGCCGCCTTTAATGCCCGCCGTAGTAAAATTGCTGAGCAATTACATCGCGAACTTGAAACGCTACATCTTGAGCAAGACACCCAACGTGAAGCGCGTGATAAGCAACGTGAGCTTGCCAATGACGATATCGCTAAACTAGAGCTGCAATGGCGTGAACAAACTGATGCTGGTAAAGCTAAATTTAGCGAACAAGAATATCAACTTAAATTAACCGCTGCCGAGCTTAAGCATCAAGTTGATGGTGTGACTTACACCGAAGATGAAAAAATGCGCTTAGCGATTTTCGATGAGCGTATAAGTCTAGCTGATGAAGAGCAAGAAACCTGTAATCAAAAGGTCGATCGTTTAACCACAGAAGAGCGTAAACAACGGGCCAAGCGCGACCAAGCTAACGAAGCGCTGCGTATATCCAGCATTCGCGTTAGTGACCGAGAAAATGCCAAAGAAGAACTGCACCATATGTTGTTCCCACAGTCGCATACCTTGTTGGAGTTTTTGCGTAAAGAAGCCCACGGTTGGGAGCACACCTTTGGTAAAGTTATCGCGCCAGAGTTGTTGCATCGCAGCGATCTACACCCAAGCCTAACCAAAGACAGCAGTGAAGCATTATTTGGGGTTAACCTCGATCTTAAAGCCATTGATGTACCTGAGTATGCCGCTACAGAGCAAGATTTACGTATTCGTTTAGCCAAAGCAGAAGAAGCACTAAAAAGTGCGCAAGAAATGCATGCCGAAGCGGAAGATCAACTGGTTGCTATGAATACGGCGCTCGATAGCATCACCCGCGAACTGACATTTGCCCGTACAGCGTACAAAAATAGCCGTGAAGATTTACGCCGCCTATTTGATGAAAAGCGTAACGAACAACAAAAAATCAATCAAGCTGTGGCAGATCGTAAAGCCGATTCGAGCAAGCGATTAGTACAACTTGATAATGAACTTAAGCTGCTTAGCAATCAGCACCTTGGTTGGTTAAGCGAGCAAAAAGAGCAGGCGCTTGAAGCGCGCATGGAAAAAAATGCCTATTGGCAAGAAGTGGTCGGCGCCATTGATAATCAATTAGGCCAGATTAAAGCCAATATCGAACAACGCCGTGCAAATGCAAAAACCGAGCAAAAAGCAGGTGAAACTTGGTACAAAAATGAGCTTAAATCACGTGGTGTTGATGAAGGCACCATTTTGGCGCTTAAAAAACAGATCCGCGATCTTGAAGCCTGCATCAGTAATGCAGAACAACGCCGCAGTGAAGTGCTGCGTTTTGATGATTGGTATCAACATACCTGGCTTGTTCGAAAGCCTAAAGTGCAAACTCAATTAACTGATGTTAAGCGCGCTACGCTGGAATTGGAGCAACTGCTAAAAGCGAAAACGGCAGAAATAAAACACCGAAGAGACAGTTTAGAAACCGAACGTAAAGCCTGTGATGCCGCCCAAGTAGAGGCGTCTGAAAACCTCACTAAGCTGCGTGCAGTGATGCGCAAGTTAGCTGAGCTCAAATTGCCAGCTAATAACGATGAAGCGATGGGCAGCATTGGCGAGCGTTTGCGCCAAGGCGAAGATTTATTGCTAAAGCGTGACTACTTAATGGGTTCTGTTAAACAATATGTTGAACACTTTGACTCGGTCATTGCCAGTAAATCAGGTTCAAGTTTGGCCGAATTTTGGGAGCGGGCCCGTGATGAGTCTAGCTTTGTTAACGACAAAGGTATTCGTCTACTCGACTATCGCAAGTTAGTCCCACAGCTTGAGCAGTTATTGAATGTGATGGTGCCGCAATCGTTAATGGCGATCCGCGAACAAGGGCGTATTTTTGGTATCGACTTAACCGCATTCTATGACGTGTTAACCGATATTGACCGCCGTATTGCCAGCCAAAGCGCGCGTATTACCCGTGAAGTGGGTGAAGAATTATTCCTCGAAGGAGTATCAGAATCGGCTGTGCGAATTCGCTCTCGCATCAGCGAACTGGAGTTTTGGCCTGAACTTGAAGTGTTTGTTAAAGCCTTTAAAGCGTGGAAAGCAGATGGTTTCAGCCAACTACCGGACGAGCATTACACTAACTCAATGCGCCGTGCATTAGACATTATTGGCCGCGCAGCATTAACCGGCGGTATTGCGAAACTGTTAGAAATCGAACTGCGTTTAAAAGAAGGTAACAGCGACTTAATTATTCGTACCGACCGTCAGTTAAACGAGTCTTCAAGTCATGGTATGGCTTACCTTATTTTATGTAAGTTTTTATTGGCCTTCACCCGTTTATTGCGCGGCAAAGCCAATGTCACTATCCATTGGCCAATTGATGAGTTAGGTACGCTACATCACACTAACGTGAAGAAAATCTTCGATGCCTGTGAGAACAACAATATCAGTGTATTAGGGGCTTTCCCAAATCCTGAATCTGAAGTGCTAAGTCTATTTGCTAACCGTTACATCATTAATAAGCAAACTAAAAAGCTGCAGGTCGTTAAACCTAAAGCCAACCCGTTAGCGGCACGTTTATCGCAACGTAACACTAAAACCGAAATGCCTACGGCGGAAATGACTCGCGCTGAAACTTCTAAGGAGCACATCTAATGTCTGAATCGACTGAAACTACCTTAGTAGGTACTGGCGCATTAATAGAGCAATTGTTGCGTGGTGAGTTTATTTGCCGAGTGACAAATGAAGACGGTTGGCGGGCATTAAAAAACAACAGCACTCGCGACAGAGTTGAAACCTACCTTAACCAAATTAATCGCACCATTGCCAGTGCTGGTGAGGGTGAAGTCTTTTTTTGTGGTTATTTGCAGCTAGGCGAGGTTGAGCGCAAAGTTATTTCATCGCAATTTAAAGATATTTGCTCAGGACTTATTCCATTAGTGGAATGGCTAGTATTAGTGCAAGAAGCCAGTGGTCAAGATGCTCCGCTGAGCGAAGGCGCGCCGATCCGCTTAACCGATTTACAAGCGCGTATTGAAGACACGCCAGCTTTTAGAGAGCAACTCACTAAGTTGAGCCATTACCGATTATTCGGTTCAAGCAGTACTAACGTTGACGGCCAAATTAAGTTGGTGTTTAAGCGATTAGTAGAACTGGGTTATTTAACCAAACCCAATAGTGAGAAACAGATTTATATCGCCACGGGTAAGTTAGATTATCTATACGAAGTTATCCGCTTTATTGATGAGACCGAAGGCTTAAGTCTTGAGGCTCAGGCAGAAACCGCGACCCAAAGGGACTTGATATGAGCAGTAACTTACACCAAGCTGGGGTAAAGCTGCTCAAACAACTTGGGCGCCATGCCGATGTTGTCATGGATGCATATTTGGCTGGGTCGATTAACGATACAGCCCATGATGCTGGCGTTATCGAAAAACTGAAAAAAAGTGGCATTTTATGGCGACCAGAACCGGATCAAGAACTGCGCTTAAAGCGTTCGGTGCGGGCATTATTGGAAGAAGCATTAAGCGACGAACGTAATCGACAGATTGATGCCAACGTCGGCTCAGCGCTAGCGACAATAAAAACCTTAGCCGATCATTATAAAGAGGCGCGCCGTGATGTGGATTTCAGTGCTGCGGAAGCCTATTTAGCCGATTTAAATGAACATGTGTACAGCTTTACCGACAGTTTACGTTATTCAATTCGGGTGTTATGGAGCCGAATTAACAACGAATTTGGTTATGTTGGGACTATAAGTGCCAAAATTCGCGAAAACGAGTTAGCCCAAAGCCAGGTGTCAGAGCTGCTAAACGGCTTAGAAATGTTTCAATTTAGCGAGTTAGGTGAAATTGCTGGCGATATTCGTGAATTGCGCCGTTTATTGATGACCAGTTTGCAAGAAACCTTAAGTCAATGTACTCAAGAGTTGAGTATTGTCCAAGCGAGATTGTATGAGTTACTTGGACGATTTAGGCAAATACAAGGGCGCACCCGATTACTAAAAGGTTGGTTACTGCACACCAACATGCATCCTGATTATCAACCTGAAAACCATGTAGTGCATAAAGCGGTGCCGATATTATTTAATTGTGCTGAAGCGCTGATAGCCCCTGCAAGTGTTGATGTGTCAAACCCTCATCACGAACTAGAGCTGATGGGGTTAGTGGCACAAGTTAAAGCCATTAGTCGCGACTCGTTACCTGCGGTACTGCGTGAGCACAACGTGACCTTTGAAATGGGCGACAGTGAGGATTTCGATATCCCTGAAAATCCCCTTAAAATAGCCGTGGATGAATATTTTTGTGAAGTGATTGATTCTGGTTTACGTCAATCGGCATTAAGCTATTTGCAAGAGAAGCAATTAACATGGGATGCAGAAAGCTGGCTATATCAAGTGATTGGCGGTTATGAAGGCCTAGCCGATGAACATAAAAATTACTTTGAGCTTGAACCGATAGGAAAACCTGATCCGGTTTATAGCGGTAACTTTATCATTAACGATGTTGAGTTATGGCTAGCCTAAGCAAAAGACAGTTACAGTTAATGGAACACGCGGCAAAGCAGCGCTTGCCGCGAGTGAAGTTCACTGCCGATTGGAAAAAATTGTATCAATTGTGGCAAATAGGTGAGACCGATGGAACTGACAAATACTTGTATTTGACTGCAAACGATTATGTTTTACTGCGTAACATGGCCCAAATTGATTCGGGCTTAGATATTCTGGCCCTTGATTTTGATGTGCCCCGCCAACAGATGTCACATCTTAGCGCTAATGAAAAATACGCTAACATCAGCCCTGAAGCTGACTATGTATTAATTAAGCTAGCGCCTAGTTTATCTCAAGACCAAGTGACTGATTTAGCGCCAGGTTCCGTTGCCGATTTATTATCTGTACATAATTTTTCACTGCGATTAAAGGTCGACAGTGCGATTGCGCTTTGTCAGCAACTCAATCTAACGAACCTCATCGTGGTAGAGAACCTCGACAGTTTTGATCACTTTTTTGCTAATTCATTTACCCCAGATTTACAGGCCATCATTAATAACTGTATGGTGTTATACCGTGGTAGTCATGACTATTCGCCAGCAGGTCGAAAGCGTTTTTTACACTTACTTCAACCACTCAACATCAATGTAATTAGCTTTACTGACCTTGATCCTGCAGGATTAATGATTGCTAATACCCTTGAGTCTTGCAGCAGCATAATAGTGCCGCAACTTGCGCTAGCGTCGCCTGATAAGTTATTAGCGTTAGCCCAGACAAATTCGACGGATGATTTTCATAAACAACACAAGCAATGGGCTTACCTTAATAACTTACATCGAGATGCACATTCTGGCGAACAATCAAAGTCTCTATCTGCTTATCAATCTTCCTCTCAATCAATAAAATACAGCTCGCAGTGGTTAGCGTTAGTGCAATGGCTCGGACAACATTGCGTGAGCATTAAACAACAACATATGTTAGCCAAATCCATGTCACTGACGTTGCTTAATATCCACTGTTCAGAATAAAACCACTGTGCAGAATAAAAAAACACTACGCTGATTGAGCCGGCTACCCCCATTTATTAAACAGAGTCGAGCTCACTTAATCAGCAAGCAAAACCTTCAAACTGATTGTTACTCTCGTTGTCGGCTTGATTTTAATGCTATACGCACAAATTTTAGCTGTTTTCGTAGTAAATCTGTCACTGGTTATACCATCGTTAATGATTAACTAAGTATATAATCTGTTGTTATATCTAACTTTTATATTGCACGCTTGTTAAGCGTCGATTAAGTAATCACTTTTGTTCATAAGGTGATTGAAATATATTGCGCTATGTCTCAGTATTTCAGCGCTCGAAAAGAATAAGCACCAGGATTGGTATAACAATAATTAGCAACAGAAGTTGCCATTTCGAAGGGAAATTTATAGATGACAAAATCACTTTCAGCACGGATCTTTATCGGTCTGTTTTTTGGGGTTCTGCTTGGTAGTATTGTGCAGTTTTTACTGGCAGATAATGCTTTTTTTGGTGGCACGTTAGTTAGCCTAGCCAGTGGTGTTGGCACCATGTTCGTCAATATGATTATGATGCTAGTGGTTCCACTGGTGTTTGTGAGTATTGTGTGCGGTGTGTGTGAGTTACAAGATTTAAAAAGCTTTGGCCGTTTAGGGGGTAAAACCTTTGGGTTTTATATTATTAATACCATGGTAGCGATTTTAGCTGCTTTTACCGTCGCAATGATATTTGAGCCCGGTAAAGGCGTGGATATGTCGAGCAACGGTTCGCTGGATATTACCGCCACAGAACTGCCTGATTTAATGTCGTTAATTGTGAGTATTGTACCAAACAACCCGTTTTCAGCCTTTACCTCTGGCAATATGTTGCAAGTGATTTTTATGGCGCTATTAATGGGCGGTGTCATTAAATCAATGGGGCAATCGGTTGAGGGAGCAGTTAAAGGATTTCAAACCGCCAATAAAATCATGATGCGTTTAATTTCAGTGGTAATGAGTTTAGCGCCATACGGTGTATTCGCCTTAATGTTTAAATTAGGCGCAACCTTAGAGCCTGAAATTTTTGTCAGTGTAGTTGAATATTTAGTGCTTATTTTGGCTTTATTATTGATTTGGATTTTTATCGTATACCCATATTCTGTTAGCCTGTTCACTCCAATTTCAGCGAAAACTTTCAGAGATAAAACTCAAGAACAAATTCTATTCTCATTGTCTACTGCTAGCTCAAACGCCACTATTCCGGTAACTATGCGTACCCTTACTGACAAGCTAGGTGTGAGTCAAGCTGTGGCTGGTTTTGGTGTGCCACTGGGCGCGACCATGAACATGGGCGGGGTGTCGATTTATATTACCATTGCAATCTTCTTTGTCGCGAATGCCTTTGGTATGCCAATCAGTAATGATCAAATTCCATCGTTATTGTTCAGCGTATTTTTACTGTCGGTGGGTGCTGGTGGTGTTCCTGGTGGTGGGATGGTGATGATTGGGGTATTGATTTACCAATTAGGCTTACCAGCAGAGGCATTTGTGATTGTTGCAGCATTAGACCGTATTATTGATATGGTATTAACCTCATGTAATGTGGTCGGTGATACTGCGGTACTAACCATTGTGGATCAAACTGAACAAGCGCATCAGCTTGAGGCTGCAAAAGCTGCAGCTGAGGAAGTATAAGATTCGTTTAGCAGTATGAATAAAATGGCCTGCTATGCAGGCCATTTTTTATGTCTAAGGTTTAAGGCCTTATGTTTAAGGTCATATGCTTAAGGCTTTAAATTGACGAATCTGTTACAGGGTCGTTGTGTCGAAAATAGTAGATGCTATCTATGCTGCATTTTATTTTCTATCTTGGTCATCAGCTTGAATGTCGTCTTTTCTAAATCATCTAAACCGCGATGAGCGACCTGCTCGTAAGAGCGATTAATATAGCGATAAGCTTGTGGGTAGTTGAACTCAATCACCTCAAGTTCTGCCAATTCATTCAGCGCCTGTGTTTGTCCTATGGGATAGTTCATCATTTGATGATATTCAATGGCTTTTTTAAACTGCTCTCTGGCTTCATCATTACGACCTATGCGCTGGTTTATCATGCCCGCAAGCTGTGAAATATAGCCCAATGTTAGCCAGTCTTTCACTTTAGCAGCATTGGTTTTGGCAATGGTAAGTACACCTAATGCTTGTTCTATTCTGTCCGTTTCGGTGTAGCTTTGCGCTAATAACAATCTTAGTCTGGCTAGCTCTCGCTCATCTTGCTGATGCGTAGCTAGATCGATTGATGCTATCAATGTTGTATTAAGCTGTTCATATTGCTGTTGCTGCAATTGGATGCTGGCTAGCAGACGTATGGCAACTAAGTTGTCTGGTGTGGAGCGTATGAGCTTGGATAAGTGCTGCTCAGCAGCCTTAGTGTCGCCAAGTTGTAGCTGTGTTATTGCATTGAACAACAGAGGGGAACTAAGACGTGAATGGTATTGAGTTGCTGTCTTCTTATTTTGTTGCTTCTGTTGTAAATTGAGCTGCTCAGTAATCTCGTTTGCTGCTGTTAATAACGCTTGCTCGATACTTGAAACGTTAATTACTCCCACTTTTGTATGATGCTGCTGATGTAATGTATATGCTAATTGATATTGATTATTCGCGCCGGTAATACTGGATTCAATCACCAACTCCGCACCAGAGACAGCCATTAATTGCTGAATGTCGACAGTTTGGCTCAAGTGGTCATTAGCGATAAGCGAGATGATATTTATAATATCTTCGGTTTGCAGCAATGGGTAACTAACACCGACATTGAGCTTATTGATAAGCATATCCATCGCGGCATAGCGATTCCATTGTAAGTCTGTATTGTCTGTTGCGAGTTGCACTGGAAGTACTAAAATAGTGCCAGTTTCTATTGTAGGGGTTTTAGTGGACATCAGATAAGCATAAGCGCTCATGCTAATAAGCAATAAGAGTAAAATAGCCGCAATATATTTATTTTTATTCGATGATCTGGCGGGCGGCATCGTTATAGTCCTTTATTAATTTCCTTAAAATAACTTAGTGGGTATTTAAGTTATTGTAAAGAAATGATTCTTTACTCTCGTTTCCTGACAGAATGCATCATTGCGGTTCACTATGTTTATTCGCATCAGTTAGATCATCAATGAGTTCAACAGCAGCGCATAAATGAAAAAACCGCCAAAAGGCGGTTTTCTACAGCATAATCAATTAATCAATTGATGGTTCTTCGCTGTAATCAATACCGTGGTAGCTCAAGCAGGTATCAACTTCGTTAGCGCTACCTAAAATTACCGCAACGCGCTGATGGATTTCGATTGGCTGAATGTCCAAAATAGTTTCATAACCTGTTGATGCCTTACCGCCAGCTTGCTCAACTAACAATGCCATTGGGTTGGCTTCATACATTAAGCGTAACTTAAACGGTTTGGCTGGGTTTTTATTGTCTGTCGGGTAAGAAAATATCCCGCCACGGCACAATACACGATGCACATCACCGACCATTGCTGCAATCCAACGCATGTTAAATGATTGCTCACGAGGTCCTATTTCTCCGAGTAATAAGTCGGCAATATAGGTTTGCATTGGTGCTTCCCAAAAACGCTGGTTTGACATATTAATGGCAAACTCGGCAGTGTCTGGGGTTATTTGCACGCTATCGTCGGTCAGTAAAAACTCTTGGCTGTCTGGAGCAAGAGTATAAAACTGAGTGCCTTGGCCTGTGGTTAGCGCCATCATGGTTGATGGGCCATACAACACATAACCCGCAGCAACTTGTTTGCGGCCAGCTTGTAAAAAGCTTTGTTCATTTAACTCACCAGCGGGTGCAGGTAATACTGAAAATATAGTGCCCACTAATGAGTTGATGTCGATATTTGATGAGCCATCGAGTGGATCAAAACACACCAGGTATTCACCTTTAGCATTCACCTCAACCACATAATCTTCTTCTTCAGACGCTAAACCACGTACATTGCCATCGGCTTTAAGGGCATCTTTAAGCATGTCATTGGTGATTACATCCAGTTTTTTCTGGGTTTCGCCTTGAATATTTTCTTGCTCTGTTGCACCCAAAACGCCCGCTAATGCCCCGTGACGAACCGCACCACTAATGGCTTTTGAGGTGTCAGCTAAGGTTAATAGTAGTTGTGTTAAAGACGCGTTTACGGCTTGTACGCTAAGGGTTTGTGCCAAAGTCTGCATGATTTTTCCTATGAGATTTTGCGAGGTTAAGGTCGATGTTGTTAATTCTTATCAGTTATGTGCAAATCATACCCCACAATGACGCTAATTTCAGCGATTGTTATCTGAGGTTTTGGTTTTACTGTTAATTGAGGCAAAATGTGGGCGGATTGAATTGCCCCAAGGATTAATAATAATGACAACAACATGGAAGCATCATGCTTTAGCGGCAGTGTCTGCCGTGCCACTTCTTTTTACTAGCTCGGTTTTTTCAGCAACAGCAACCGCTCAAGGCAGCATCATGAACTCATCAACTACCGCGACACTGACTGCAATCAACGGTAGCACTACACCACTGACCATTGAACGTATTCATGCGTCACCAGCCTTAGCAGGCTCAAGCCCTCGTGGGTTGGCATTATCGCCTAACGGAAAACGTGTAACCTATTTATCGAACCGAGCCGATAATCAGCATTTGTATGATTTATGGCAAATGGATATCGCTACGGGTAAGCGCAGTGTACTGATTAATGCTGATCAATTAGAGGCTGGAGAACTGTCTGATGAAGAAAAAGCTCGCCGAGAGCGCCAACGAATTTATGGCCAAGGGATCATGGAGTATTTCTGGTCTGAAGACAGCCAACATATTTTAATCCCTGCAGCGGGTAAGTTGTATTTATATGACGTTGCCAGCAATAAGGTGGCTGAGCTTGCAACCGGTGACGGTTTTGCAACCGATGCGCGTTTGTCTCCAAAAGGTCACTTTGTGTCGTTTGTGCGCGATCAAAACTTATTTGTATTGTCATTGGATAGCCAAAAAGTAACGGCACTCACCACAGATGGTAAAGGGCCAATTAAAAATGCCATGGCAGAGTTTGTTGCCCAAGAAGAAATGGACCGCATGACAGGCTATTGGTGGGCGCCCGATGAGTCTGCAATTGCCTTTACTCGTATCGATGAATCCGGTGTTGAGTTAGTGACTCGTAATGAAATTTACGCCGAGGGGATTAAATTAACCGAGCAGCGTTACCCTTATGCAGGTAAAGCCAATGTTGAGATAGCACTGGGTGTCGTGACCTTAAAAGATCGCTCCATTAGCTGGATTGATTTAGGCAAACAAAAGGACATGTATTTACCTCGCGTAGATTGGCTACCCGACAGCCAGCATGTGTCGTTCCAATGGCAAAGCCGCGATCAACAAACGCTAGATCTACGCATTGCTGCAATCTCTCAGCCGACACAAGCTAAAACGGTGATTGAAGAGCGCAGCAAAGCATGGGTAAATTTAAACAATGATTTACACTTCCTAAAGCAACAAGCGGCCTTTATTTGGGGCTCTGAGCGTGATGGTTTTAATCATCTGTATTTATTTGACTTACAGGGCAAACAACTTAAGCAATTAACCCAAGGTGATTGGGCGGTTGATGCGCTTGAATTTGTCGATGAAGCGACAGGCTGGGTGTATTTTAGCGGTCGAAAAGACAGCGTTTTTGAGCGTCATTTGTATCGGGTTAATTTTAATAAAGGTATGGATTCTATTGAGCGAATTAGCCAGGCGTCGGGTATGCATGAGGCTGTATTTGCGGATAAAAAGCCCGTTTATTTAGATTACTTTAGTAGTTTACAGCAACCGCCGCAGATAAGTTTACACAATGACTCAGGCAAGCAGTTAGCTTGGGTTGAGCAAAATGACATTGATAAAAATCATCCGCTTTATGATTATGCAGGTTTATGGCAAATGCCTGAGTTTGGTCAATTAAGCGCTGAAGATGGTCAAGCATTGCAATACAGATTGTTTAAACCAGTGCCTTTTGATGCCGCTAAGCAGTATCCGGTTGTGGTGCGTGTATATGGCGGGCCGCATGCTCAGCTAGTGGTCAACAGCTGGAGCGAAGCAGATTATTTTACTCAATATTTACTGCAGCAAGGCTATGCGGTATTTCAATTAGATAATCGTGGTTCAGCGCACCGTGGGACTCAATTTGAACATGTGATTTATCAAAACATGGGTGATGCTGAAGTAAACGATCAAAAAGTTGGCGTTGATTACTTACGTAGCTTGCCATTTATTGATGGTGACAACATTGCTATTTATGGTCACAGTTATGGTGGTTATATGGCGTTAATGAGTCAATTTAAGGCACCAGGTTATTTTAAAGCGGCAATATCGGGGGCGCCAGTAACGGATTGGCGTTTGTACGACACTCATTATACTGAGCGTTATATGGGTAACCCACTAACCAATAAAAAAGGTTACGACGCTAGCAGTATTTTACCTTATGTAAAAAATTATCAATCGGGCTTATTGATGTATCACGGTATGGCTGATGATAATGTCCTGTTTGAAAACAGCACTAGAGTATATAAAGCGTTACAAGATGAGGGTAAGTTATTCCAAATGATGGATTACCCTGGGTCTAAACATTCAATGCGTGGCGAGAAAGTACGTAATCATTTATATAAATCATTAGCGGCATTTTTAGATCAACAGCTGAAGTAATCACTATGGCGTTCCATGATTAACTAAAAAGCAGATATAAAAAAACCAGGTGATTCACCTGGTTTTTTATTGCGGCTAACCTTAAAAGATTATGCTTCTAAGTCACCACAAAAACGATAGCCTTCACCGTGAATTGTCGCGATGATTTCTGGCGTATCAGGCAAACTTTCAAAGTGCTTACGGATACGACGAATTGTCACATCAACAGTGCGGTCATGGGGCTTTAATTCACGGCCAGTCATTTTTAACAACAAGTCAGCACGTGTTAAAATTTTACCTGGGTTTTCAACAAAGTGAAGCATCGCACGGAACTCGCTGCGTGGAAGCTTATAAGCTTCGCCCTGTGGGTTTACCAAAGAACGGCTATTGATTTCTAAGCTCCAACCGTTAAAACGGTAATACTCAACAGAACCTTTTTCTTCAGTTTCTGCTGCAGCATTATTAACGCGAGTTAATAGGTTGCGAGCACGAATCGTTAATTCGCGAGGGTTGAACGGTTTAGTGATGTAATCATCAGCACCAATTTCAAGACCTAGAATCTTATCAACTTCATTGTCACGGCCAGTCAAGAAAATAAGACCGATGTTATTAATTTCACGTAGCTCACGAGCTAATAATAAGCCGTTTTTGCCTGGTAAATTAATATCCATAACAACAAGGTTAATCTTATTGTCTTGCATGGCTTTATGCATTTCTGCGCCGTCGTTAGCTTCAGTGACAACATAACCTTCAGCTTCAAAAATACTGCGTAATGTATTACGAGTTACAGCTTCATCTTCAACAATTAAAATGTGCGGATTTTGCATGATATTTACCTGATTTTATAAAATTCGATTCTAGCCACTGTTTGCTAACTGTGTGCTAATTAGATTGCAATAGCGCTTTAGCTAATGCGCTAACATTCCGATATTTTTTGGTGTTTATCTATGTCTACCCTGAATTAAACACTCTCTATAAACTCTATTATGTAACACTTAATGCTGGTTACTGAGTCTGCTTACGTCGATTAATTTCCACTACGCCAAGGTACGTGTTTGCACTTATGCATGATGGTGTAAAATTTGTTGCACTTAAGCTTACTTACTATGAATGCGATTTAGAAAGATAGTTCCTTCTATAGCAAACTTATTTAATCGTATTAATGTTTTATCAAATGTAGAACAATTTTAGTACGACTGTAAACTTTACATCAAAAAATCATCACACTCACAACAACATTTGCTGAGTTTTTGAGGTGTATGTAGCTAACTTTGCTACAGTGATTTAATAGTGCGTGATGGTTATTGTACTCGTTTTAGGCATTTGTTAACAAATTAAATGTTAAAAAATTAATATAACGCTCAAGTATATGAAAGATTAACCTTGCTAAGGTAATAATAATTAATGATTTTCTAATATAATACTGTTGATTTAGATAGCAAACCTTTTAGAACTCTAACCTATCTGCTAGACTAATTTTGGCTTAATTGACGAAAATTTATTATGGAAAATGTTATAGATACATTGTGGAATGAGTATCAAAGCACTCATTTTTTGTTCACTCAACGCCTTTCACATGATTTCCCATTTGCTATTGTTACTGCTCATAACCCTCGTGGTTCAAGACTCTCTCCTAGTCAAAATCGCTTACTCGATCGTCAGCTTCAATCTAAAATTCAACAATATAACCGCCCCTATCGTGCGCTAATCGGTGCAGCACCTGATTTGTCGTATATGGAAAAGAGTTGGGCGATTTTTATTGATAAAGAACAATCTGTTGAGCTTGGTAGAGAGTTTAATCAACATGCAATTTACTACGTTAATCAAGGTTTACTATCTTTGATTGCGTGCCTTGATATTATCAAACCTGAAGTTGATATGGGGATTTTTAACCACCGATTAAAGTTGGTGAGTGAGTGGCCTGAGATAGGCTCGTATACTGGGTAAATAATGGTGTAATTTAAACTGCACCGCTGTAGAAGAATAATTGACGTGTTATTTGAGGACAATCAATGTTCGATTGTCTCGGTAATTTACTGTTCATAATATTTTTTGCATATATATTGGCGTTTTTTCGTAATAGAGAACAATCATTAATTAGAGGGCACAGCAACAGAATATCTTAACGCAACGATATTTTTTATCGCAGCAGTGTATTTTTACTGTGTTTGCTGATTGACTTGATAGGGGATTTGTTGCTATTTTCAACTCACTCCTTCGGGAGGAACAGAAGAGGAGCGTTAACTAGGTAGTAAGTGAGAGGATGCCAATCCGATGACCACTTATGATGGAGATTAGCGCCGAGGTATCAGTTTGTTTGGCAAACATTGATATCGGTCGATTAGGCTGAATCCTAACGATTGTCACCTATTTTTTTGGTGGAGAGCTTCTGGTGATGATTGCTGTTTCCCTTCTATAAGGGTGCGTTATCTTAGCACCAGGCTCTTCGAACGTAGTGTGTTCGGAGCGTATATCATGTTAGTAAATCACATCTTATTTTTTAGTCTTTCGCAAACAGCGGAGGCATCAGTATGAGCTTTGTTCAGTCTGAAATAGATACCCCAGAATTAGTCGTTGCCAAATTTGGCGGCACGTCAGTTGCTGATTACGCCTCTATGAGCCGTTGTGCAGATATTGTGTTGGCTAATCAAGCTACTCGTCTTGTGGTAGTAAGCGCCTCCAGCGGAGTGACCAATTTATTAGTTGAGTTAACTCAAGCTAATGTTAATGATGAACGCCGTTTGGTATTGCTTAAGCAAATTGCTCAAATTCAATATGCGATATTAGATGAACTCGGTTGTCCACAAGACGTGGCAGCCAGTATTGATAAAATACTCAGTCGGATGTCTGTACTCAGTGAATCGCTAGAACTGAATCGCAGTAAAGCGGTTATGGACGAGTTACTGTCGACGGGAGAGCAATGTTCATCGATTTTATTTTCTGCGGTTATTCGGGAAAAGGGCACCGCTTCAAATCATTTTGATGTGCGCCAAGTATTACGTACCGACAGTCACTTTGGTCGTGCAGAGCCACAGATTGAAGCTATTTCAACGTTAACGGGTGATTTTTTACAGCCATTACTCGCGCGTTACGTTATTGTTACCCAAGGCTTTATTGGTGCAGATGAAGAGGGGCGAACCACAACATTAGGCCGTGGTGGCAGCGACTATTCGGCGGCATTACTTGCCGAAGCGCTTCGAGCCACAGCGGTTGAGATTTGGACCGATGTAGCCGGTATTTATACCACTGATCCACGCCTTGCCCCTAATGCCCGCCCGATTGCTGAAATTAGCTTTAATGAAGCCGCTGAGATGGCGACCTTTGGCGCTAAAGTATTGCATCCCGCCACCATTTTACCGGCAGTAAGACAAAAAATTCAGGTGTTTGTGGGTTCAAGTAAAGCGCCTGAATTGGGCGGTACTTGGATACGTCATCAAGTTGAAGATACTCCAGTGTTTAGAGCGGTGGCATTGCGCCGCGATCAAACTTTACTTAACTTGCATAGCTTGCAAATGTTACATGCTCAGGGCTTTTTGGCTGAAACGTTCGCGACATTAGCTCGACACAAAATATCAGTCGATTTAATCACGACCTCGGAAGTTAACGTCTCGCTAACCCTAGATAAAACGGGTTCTGATTCAAGTGGTCAAGGGTTACTCAGTGAGTCATTACTACAAGAGTTATCGCAACATTGTCGTGTAAGAGTTGAGGAAGATTTAGCGTTAATCGCCATCATCGGTAATCGTATTGCTTCGACGGCTGGCATTTGTAGTCGGGTATTTAAAGTGCTTGAAAACCATAATGTTCGGATGATTTGCCAAGGTGCAAGCCCACATAATTTATGTGTGTTGGTAGCAGAGTCGGAAGCGGCGCAAGTGGTTAATGCTTTGCACCAAAACCTGTTTGAGTAATACCAATCCTATTAAATATGCGCTCTTTGAGCGGGAGTTCAAAGTGCTGTAGGCAAGGCAGATGATTGAAGCGAATAGTAATTCTCGGTAACAAGCTCCTGCGTTACTCTACCTCCAGTATCTGACCGCCATGGATAGTGGGAGTGTCTTATTTTTTATAGAAAAAAATAGACCATGCAGTCGTATTTTGAAAACATCTAATGAAGCATAAAGTACTTTGAAACCTGCCAGAATAGAGTCTCTCAGGTATTCAACTTCTGTGTTGCATCGATTTAAAAGGGAACAGCCATTTCTACATCAATGCGCCTTGAATTGAAAAACCTAAGAGACTCTGAACTGACCAGATATTTAATGAGATTGGTATCATCATATGACTAAAGCAATACAATCGTCAGTTCAAGTTGGAGAACTGGCGACAGGGCAAACATTGACCGTTCCAATATATTCATTCATGGGTAGCGAAAACTCAGCGCCGAGTGTGTATATTCAGGCCAATGTTCATGGCGCAGAAGTGCAGGGTAATGCGGTAATTTATCAACTGATGACCTTGTTGGAAGGTTATCAGGTTTTAGGTGATATTACGCTTGCACCCTTAGCCAATCCTTTAGGAATTAATCAAAAGAGTGGTGAGTTTACTTTAGGGCGTTTTGATCCCATTACAGGGGTTAATTGGAACCGCGAGTATTTTGATCACAACGTCGATATTCAAAATTGGTATTCCGAGCACCAACATTTAACCAATAGTGAACTGTTTTGCGCCTATCGTTCAATGTTGGTAGAAACTTGCCTGGCGCGTCTAACTCATTCTTTTGGGATTTCTACAGGTCATCGGTTAGCGGTAAATTTACAGGCTATGGCACACCAAGCAGACATCGTGCTTGATTTGCATACCGGCCCTAAATCATGCAAACACTTATACTGCCCCGAGTATGACATTGATGCGGCGAGATTTTTTTCGATTCCATATACATTGATTATCCCCAATAGCTTTGGCGGCGCGATGGATGAAGCGACCTTTTGTCCTTGGTGGCAATTAGCCGAGTATGCGACCAGTCAAGGCCGAGAATTTTCCGTACCAGTGTCTGCATTTACCTTAGAGCTTGCAAGCCAAGAACGGATTGATTTAGCAGATGCGTTAGAGGATGCCAAAGGCATATTGGCTTATTTAAGCCACCGCGGCGTGATTGCTGAAAAAGTTAATCCAGCCGGTATGGAAAGGTTTGGGTGTTACTTGAAGGATTATAAGAAGTTTTATGCTCCTAAAGCTGGCTTAATTGAGTATTGTGCGAGTGTTGGCGAACCATTAACAGCTGGCAAACCTTTAGTGAACATTTTACGCATAGACTTGTATGGTTCTGAGCAGGCTTACCAAGCCATTAGTTTACCCATGGATTGTGTGCCTATTTTGCACTTTGCTTCAGCATCGGTACTTCAAGGAACGGAGTTGTATAAGGTGATGACTAATGTGTTTTCATTACAACCTAGTTGATTAACAGCTTTGGCTAAGTAAAACAAAAATGCCTGCAATTGCAGGCGTTTTTGTAGATGTGTAAATTACAATTAACTGCCTAAAATCTGCAGCGGAATCGCTAACATTTCGTCGCCAGAAGCCGCAAAATACCAAATAATACCCACTAAACTTGCTACCGTGAGCAAATACCATACTGTAGAGAAAATTTGCCCGTAACGATCTAGCGGCAATAAATGACTTTGATGACGACCGCGCCATTCAAATACAATTTCTACACTGCCGATCAGTAACAAAAAGCCAAGTAAGGCGAGCCCTAAGCTATAGCTAATGAATACACCAATAGCGGCACCAGCAATACAAGCAACTAGACCAACAACACTATTCATCGAAAAGCTGATACTTTTTAAAATATGCCCGCCATCGAGAGGTAAAATGGGCAGTAAATTAAACAGATTTAGCAGCGCATTGAATGCCGCTAACCCAGCAAAGAATACGTTACCAGTTAACCAATAAAGTCCTAGTGAGATAATCGATAAAATGAGTCCAAAAGTGGGGCCCATAATCGAAATATACACATCTTGCCAGCGGGTGTTGATGCGTTCATCACTTAGCGCTAAGCCGCCAACAAAAGGGATTAAATAGATCCCTTTGGTTTTCATGCCGAAATGTTTCATCGCTCGAATATGACCATATTCATGAAATACTAAGCAACCGATAAGCGCTAAGGCAAATTCAAATGAAAATAACCAAGAATAGGCGGCAACACTGGCTCCAGCAAAAAGGACCTTAACCACCTTGGCACTTTTTAGTAGCTTAAAACCTAATGATGCCAGCCCAACAACACTGAGCTTTTGATTTTTTACTGCTGCAATTTCAGGTGTTTGACGCTCAATATCTTCAACGGTTCGTTGACCTTGGGCTATGGATTCATCATCTATTAATAAACAATAATCCAGTTGAAATGGTTGCCAGTTAACATCGATTTCTAATCGTACCGGTAGTGAACCAATATTGGGGTTAACGGGTTCGTCGTTGTTGATATTTGTTTCAGTCGGTACCGATGTTTGAGTGGTCAGTTCAAATGAATGGATATGAAAGGCTTGGTCACTAGCGCTTGCAGACTTTTGCGATACCAGTTGATTATCCCAATAAAGTTGCTGCCAACCCGCAATCGAGCCTTCTAGTCGCAGACGTTTACCTAGACATTCAATATTTAGTAATTCCATTAAGGATTCTCAGGGTTTATGGACGGTGAGCATGGGGGCATTTTGCCAGAGCTATGTGTGTTGCTCAATGGGTTCGACAATTATATTCGTTAATCATTAGCTTGGCTTTATGATTGAGTTCAGGTTAAGTATTAAACATGAGCCCGTTGTTAGTCAGTTAAAGGTAGGTAATGCTAAAAAGGAAGTATTATGTAAATTTTCAGTCTGAATACGTTGCTAATAAAGCTGTTCTAATTCAGCCACAGTCGCAATGCCTTGCTCAATGGTGGTAAAGACTATTTTTGCACTGCAGCAATGCCCTTGAAACTGACCATACTGGCGCACAAGGGGGAGTAACTGTAACACGCTCATATCTTGATTAAGTTTAACCAGTACGGGCAGTTCTGCCACACTGGGGTCCAGTGGCGGATGTTTTTGGATGCTATACACATGGCCAGCGCTGTCGATAAGTTTATCTTCAGCCTGGACCGTAAATTGGTTGGCACAAATAAAGCCCAACCAATCCTGATAGTTAACCAGATACATTAGCTCATCATCTTGATCAAACTGCAGTATGGCTGGCCAATTTATTTGTTGCATAGTTACCTGTTTATCCACATTTGATTTACCTAATCCACTAATAGCTAGCGATTGCTGTAATCGAATGATACTTCTTGATTGACGTTTTTTACAATACACGGACCATGTTCACGTTGGCTGCGTTTGAATGCAGCACCTATATGAATTTCGACGTTGGTGAAAATGTGTTTTTCAGCTTTGATGACGTAATTATTATAATAACCTTCAACTTCGTTAAGATGTTGCGTGTACTCCACTTCTTCTTTAATGCGTTCTGCTGCCATTTGATTTTTTTGATCGAGCATCATTTTGACTTGCTCAATCATGCCGGCATCGCTTTGCCATTCGGTTTTGGGCGGTAATTTACGTAATCTTGCTTCAATTTCTAAGCCCGCAACAACCATGCCTTTAATGCTGTCATCTAATTCTTTAAGCTCTTGTTTTAATTCACCTTGATGCATGGCACAAAACAGCTCAGTTTTGGTGCCGGCAGTCGCTCCAAATGCAATGGCTCTAATGCCTTTTGCCGCAGTAGCAATACCGCCGACTAAGTCGCCACGTCTTCCTTGTGGATCACTCACGGTTATAGTGTCACCTGATGTTGAGTTACTGTGAAGTAACTGCTTGGTGACCAGAATATTACCGAGAGCCTCTAAATGGGAATACTGCACAAACTGGGCACAAATTTGCCCGGTAGCTTTTATTTTGGTGCTGAGTTCGTGCTCTTTAATTAAACGGCCAATAACACCTTTGCTGACAATGACATCACCTTGAGCTTCAATAGAAGCAGACTCAACAAAGCCCATCACGGTCACGTCACCACTAGCTTTTACTTCCATGCCTTCGTGTACATCGCCGGTGATTAAAACACTGCCTTTAAAATTAACGTGACCATAGCGCACGTCTACATCTTTAATTTGCAGCATATCGTCAACTTGCATACCGTTGCGATTTTCAACCGGTTGACCTGACACTGTTGCGATGAGTTTATGTTGATCTTTAGGGTGTAAGCTGGTGCCTGTGCCAGGTTCCATTGGTTTATCTTTACCTGGAATTTGTTGCAGTACATCGCCGTGAACATTAAAACCAGGGGTACCGATGGTTGAAGGGTTTTTAACCATCAAGACATCGTTGGGCTTAACAGTAATCAATGCGCCTAAATTACGCATATCGACTGAGCCATCTTCACGTTCTTGTGGTTGTAATAAGCGCTCACGAGCTAAAGCAACTTTACGGGTTAATATCGCATTTTCGCCGTTAACGGCCGCTTTGCCGCAGGCGATGATGCCTTCACAGCTTTCTCCTGGTGGCAATATCGACAAACGTTGCATGAGTGCCATGATTTTAGGTTTACTCAATCCCATTTTTATTTTTTGATTTTTAAGGGTATTAAGCACATCTGGTAGGGTGATATCTTTGCCGCCCCAGGCTGAAGTGATTTTCATGCTAGCTTGCATTTTATCGTCGCTGACATTGATATTCACTACACCGTCTTTGCGCTCTGCAATGGCGAAAAATAGTTCGTGATCCCCAGGGTTTTGACCGCAAAGGGCATTAACTTCCGCTACAGCTTTAGTAATTGCTGGGGTAATAGGAAAAAGCATAGCAAAAGCAGCCTGTGTGAGTAAGGCGTTGATATCCTCTGCTGACACAGGGCCGTGAGTATTGGGAATTATACGTAATTCCACTTTATTTTTATCTGCACTTAGTGCGACGAGTGAAGGCTCTAGCATAACATCCTTTGTTTTTATTTTTATATCAGGTCATAAGAGGCAAATAGAATACCAACGAAATGAATCCGAAAATGTGCGTTATTTTGCCTTTGAGCCAATTTAGCTGATATTAATCTGCATTTCCAGCAGTAAGCTAGCTTTGTCGCTTATAAGTGAAGCTGAGTCGCGTTGTTGGAATTATCGTTGATGGAGATACAATTTATACTTATTGTTTTCTGCTACCACATTCACTTTGCCAAAATGCGTCGCTATAGTCTCTGAATAAGGTAAATGACGATTTGCGACAATTTGCCATATGCCATTTGATGTTAGCCTAATGGCACTTTGCTGGACAAATTGTGTAGCAATATCTGTCGTGCTGGTTAACCCATCATGAAACGGCGGGTTGGAGATAATGCCATCGAACTTGCCTGTGATTTGATTAAATCCATCAGAAGGATAGACCTTTGCTTGCATACTATTGGCTGCTAGGGTTAATTCACATGAGAGTAACGCCATTGCATTGATATCAATGCACTCAATGGTTAACTCTGGATTGGCTTTTAGCAGCGCAGCTGTAATGACCCCAGCACCACAACCAAAATCGAGTACTCTGCCGCGTAAGTTATCCGGTAAATGTGACAGCAGTAAATCGGTACCCTGATCAAGACGTTTCTCGCTGAAAACACCGACAGCATTACAAATTTGCAGTGTTCCCTGTGGAGTCTCTAGTGAATATTGGCTTACCCAATCTCTTATCGATAGCGTTGGTGCTGCTTGGATTAAATAACTGACATATACCAAGCAGTGGCGGGCATTATCTTGTTTGATTGGCTGCGAATAATAATCAGGTGTGAGTTTTGCAATCGATTTAATCCCACCTTTATTTTCACCCACAATGATCAATTGGCCGTCAACATTCAAATGCTGTGCAGCCAGTTGCAGTAAATAACCCATTAACGGTTTTGCTTTGGGAAAGTAAATAATGACGCTATCAAATTTTGTATCAGCTAATGACTCTGGCAGTTGATGACCAAAATAGCTTTGTAATTTTTCATTGGCGCAAGAGGACAATGTGAGGTGATGATTATAATCTAGCGCTAGGGCGGTGACATTATCGGCAAACTCAAGACATTGATGTGCAAAGGTATCAGCTTCATAATTGAGCACTAACACACTATGTTGCTGAAAGTATTTACTGTTTCTAATTAACGCTTGAGATGGATTTGTTAACACGTCGGTTGCTCATAATGCTAGTGATAAGATAAACACACTGATATTAACACAACCCTTCACGTTGATAGCGGAGGATTGTGTTAGACATAGCCGTCAGTCATTGATTAAGGTGTTTGCACCGATTGTGGCAATAAGCTAAACATTTTAATCGCAATATCAATATTGTCTTGATGACCGCTAAATAATCTAGCGCCAGGGCCTTCAGCAAAGACTTGGACATCCATAGCGGTATGACCGCCACTTGTCCAACCGGTATTCGATTGAATATCAATTAGCTTACGCAGTGCGATTGATAATGGTTCATTACCTTGCATGCGTGCGCTTTGTAATTGACTGTATTGCGCTTCATTTGGAGTAAAGCCAAGAAGCGTTGCCGTTAAAGGCTGCCAATTGTCTTCGGCAATAGCACTGGTAGCAATGACATCAGGGCTGGCTTTAACCTTATGCAGTACTTCAGGGTGCCATTCGTATTTGTCATGTGCGCCAACTGATAATCCACCGGTATTATGATCTGCTGTCACAACCATCAAGGTGTCTTTACTTTGACGAACAAATTGTTCAACCACTTCGATAGCGGATGCAAATTCATCCATTTCACCCATAGCGGTAGCAATATCGTTACTGTGGCCAGCCCAATCAATTAAGCTGCCTTCAACTAACAATACAAAACCTTGCTCATTTTGTGACAGTAAATCTAATGCCTTTTGGGTCATATGACTGAGTTTATGCGCTTGTTTATCATTAATGGCCCAAGGCAATTGTACATCTGCAAACAGCCCCAATACTTTTGGCGTAGTCACTGATGCTAGCTCAGAGAATTCACTGATGTGCTGGTAGCCTTTAGCGCTAAATTGCTCAAGTAATGTTGGAGTGAAATATTGCTGGCCACCACCAAGAATCACATCAGCATCAGATGTTAAATAAGCCTCAGCAATATCTATATAATTACTACGGCTTTCATTATGAGCCAAAAATGCTGCAGGTGTAGCATGGTTTACTTGGGATGTAACTGCTACACCCGTTGACAAGCCTAATGCTTTGGCTTTTTCCATTAAGGTTGTGAGTGGGCGTTTTTCGGTATCAACGGCAATGGCACCATTATAACTTTTAACCCCAGTTGACAGTGCTGTGGCAGATGCGGCAGAGTCGGTGACATAACCACTGACGGAAGCTGGGTAAGTGCTTGCCATACCAACGAGTAAGCGATCAAACACAGTTTGTTCAATCTCTTCTGTGTCAGGATTATCTTTATAATAACGATAGGCGGTGGTGTAAGCTGGTCCCATACCATCACCTATCATAATGATGATATTTTTAGGTCTTGATGGACCCACGGTTGGTACATTATTACTTGCTGTATTAGCAACTGCAGGCGACATAATGACTTCATCAGCCATAGCCCCCGTTACGATCAAGCTAGATACCAATAATAATCTGCTGATTATCCGTTGGTAGGTAGATAAAAAATGCATGATTAATCCTATTTTAGCTGACTAATACGGGCTTCGATGGCATCCATAAGCATGCCGGTAATATTAACGTCGAACGCTGCTTCAATTTCTTTAATGCAGGTTGGGCTAGTTACATTGATTTCAGTTAACTTATCGCCAATAACATCTAAGCCGACAAAAATAAGGCCACGCTTTTTCAATTCAGGACCAATAGCACGCGCAATTTTCCAATCACTTTCTGACAATGGTTGGGCTACACCACTGCCGCCAGCAGCTAGGTTGCCACGGGTTTCACCTTTCATCGGGATACGGGCTAATGCATAAGGTACCGGTTCACCGTCCACCACTAAAATACGCTTATCACCTTGAGTGATTTCTGGAATAAAGGCTTGCGCCATTGCGTACTGTTGACCATAACTGGTTAATGTTTCGATAATCACACCAACGTTAGGGTCATCTTTTTTCACTCTAAAAATAGACGTGCCGCCCATACCATCTAGTGGTTTTAAAATGATGTCTTGTTTTAGCTGGTGAAATGCTCTGATACGTTTCGCATCACGAGTCACAATGGTTTCAGGTGTAAATTCAGAAAACCATGCCGTAAACAGTTTTTCATTGGCATCACGTAAGCTTTGCGGTTTGTTAACAATCAACACACCTTCTTCTTCCGCACGTTCAAGCATATAAGTCGCGTAGATGAATTCGGTATCAAATGGTGGGTCTTTACGCATTAAGATCACATCAAGTTCGGCCAACGGAGTATCAACAGACTCGCCTAATGTAAACCATTGATCAGCATCTTGCTTAACCGATAATTCACGCATCGTGGCCATGGCTTTACCGTTGACCATAGCAAGGTCATGCATTTCCATATAAAACAATTGATAGCCGCGTGCTTGTGCGTCTAATAACATCGCAAAGCTCGAATCTTTTTTGATGTTAATGTCGCTGATCGGGTCCATAACAATACCGAGCTTAATCATGTGTGTATCCTTTAATAATGTGCAGGGAAGATATCGGTTTACCCAATATCACCAAATTTAACTTGTAATGCGGTAATGGCAGTCAATGACGCAGTTTCTGTTCTAAGTACCCTTGGCCCCAATAAAATATCGGTAAAATGTTGGGTTTCTGTCATGGCAATTTCTTCGTCAGACAAACCGCCTTCTGGGCCAATTAATAATCTTACTTTCTGGTGTTGACCAGATAACTGCAAGCCATTAATACCGTGTGAGGCTCTCGGGTGCAAATTCAGTTTTAAGGCTTCGGTGGACTCTTCACACCATTGCGCCAATGTCATTGCTGGACGAACAAGCGGAACAATACTGCGGCCAGATTGTTCACAGGCACTGATAACAATTTTTTGCCATTGTTGCAGTTTTTTCTCTAAGCGCTCACCACTGAGTTTGACACCACAACGGTCAGAAAATAACGGAGTAATGGTTGTTACGCCCAACTCTACTGACTTCTGAACTGTAAACTCCATCCTGTCTCCGCGTGAAATCACCTGACCTAAATGTAGGTCTAATGGTGATTCGCTATTATTAGCTTCACAACTTAAGACCGTGACAGCGATCGATTTCTTACTGGTTTCAATGATTTCAGCTAAGTAATCGTTGCCATCACCGTTAAACAAGCTGATTTGGTCACCCATCTCCATTCGCAATACTCGGCCAATGTGGGCGACACCATCCTCATCTAATTGAAGAGTTTGCCCTTGCTGTAAATTGTCTAGGGGCTGAAAAATACGTGGGACTCTCATCAGTGTTGACCTTATTTAACCAATTGTTCAAGGGAAAGCTTGATCGCCAATTAGCGAACTAAGCCGTTATTTTGGCATTGTTTGAATACAAAATCATTATGATTACCTTGGTTAGCAGCGATTAAGGTATCACGCTTGCACTCAGTTGCCGTCACTGGCTGCATTTTGTCCCATGCATTAAACAATTTTTGCTGACTGCTGCTAATTTGAAGACCATAGATTTTTTGCATATAAAGGTAAGTGCGAGCAATAGGACCTCTTGCTCGTTTAGGCGGTTGTGCTTTGCGGCCTTTAAAGTCGACAATCATTTCACATTGCCCGTATTGATCCGCTTTTCCACCCCAATCACTAAACCTAAAGTTGCTGCGATCGCCATTGACCTCACCGACAGCAGGAACGAGATTATGTAAATCGGCTTCCATTTTTTTGAATTTCTTGTTGTTTTTACCACAATTTTTACGGCCGCCATCTTGCCAACATTGCAGTTGATGACCAAATTCCCAAGCGGGAACCACATGCTCCCATTCAATACGGTTGGCTCTAATAATTTGTTTTCTAACCTGATAGCCACAGCTAGCATGATCTGCTTGCCATAATTTGCCTGCTATGGCGATGTCGCAGCCGCAATAAAAGGAACTGAGAGGTAGGTGTTGTTGGTAAATCTTTTTGGCAACTTTTTTCGCTTTACCAAAACTACTTGGATGTTCTGCTGCGATAAGTGTGGATGAAAAAATGCCGCACAGAAGCGACACCCCAAATAACCAAGAGTGTGTGGATGATAAGCGCAAAATAAACCCTAAAATTAACAAAAACATCGTTACAGCGCAGGCTTAGCCTGTCATTTTTGCTGATGTTAAGCCATCAGATGCGATGACGCAATTGATACTGTTTATTATTACGAGCAAAGGTTATTTAGGGTTAAAAGAGGTTAATGTTTGTTGGCAGTGGCGACAGCGATATTGAGTTTGGCCTCGGACAATTCTGTTGTGACGTCTTATGGTTAAGTTGATGCTGCCACAGCCACAAAAATATTCGAATTGTTGTCCGCTGACCGATTGAGTATTGAGTTGATGAGTGGTCTTGGGAGTAATTTTAAATGTTGTCAGCATTACGCTCTGCCATTCTTTACCATGAGGTTTTACTTTACCAAATAGATGGAAACACAACAGGTGGCTAATTTCATGTGGCACCACTTCGTTAATGAAAATGTCATGATTTTCAGCGAGTAACACTGGGTTAAAACGTAATTTATTGGTTTGTAAGTGCGCCGTTCCGGCGCTTTTTCCACGCAAGCTGAAATCTACACTAGGGCGTGGGAATTGACGTTTGAAATGTTGTTCGGCTAACAGGTAGTCAGCTTCTACTTTGGCCAAGATCTGCAGTTGTAATGGATTACTCACGGTAGTGTTCTGCGTTTGGTGGGGGCAAGGCCCTGTTGATAATGAAGACCCCTTTTCGTGAACATCTTGCGTTAGTGCTTGGTGCGCGCGCTGGGTGAGATTGAAAATATTTTTAAACATGTTGGTGAGCTTCACTTGCTTGAATGATTAATGAAAGATTCAGGCAAGTAAAGTATTGGCCTGTTAAGTTAGTTTGTAGGCATTACAGTGTGCTCGCTGCTGCAGCTATCATGGCGCGTATCTGCTCGACAATGTCTGACTCTACTTGTGAGTCGTAGCCTTTAATACGTGGAGTATGAATGTGTCCTACCGGTAAATTCAAGTTAAATTGATCTCGAAGTAAAATACTGCGATAGGAAATTTCATTGGATAAATAGCCGCCACCAGAGCCTTCTACAGAAATTTCATTTTGTAATTCTGCCAGTGATGATGCCTTAAATTGGCCCCGAGATAAGGTGCTAATTTGGTTATTGTCATTGACACTCCAATGACCTTTCACTGCCGCCATTGCTTCAATAGGCAAAGAGAATTGCACAAATTCAGGGCCATTTAATTTGCCGTCAGTAGATGCTCCATTATTAAATAATGGTGCTTTAGGGTGGCGCTGACTGGCACCGGTTAAGACATTTAAATTGTCTGGAGCTTCTGCACTGCGGTTACGTCCAGGAAAACGTTCAATATCGAAGTTCTCACGACCCATACTGATGGTAAATACCATGTCGACACTGTTGTCACGATAAAACGGTGTGAGTAACGACTCGATAATACCATTGTCGAAATCGGCATATCTTACTGGAATCATCACCGTTTCGATCTGTGCTTTTTTACCATTAACGTCAAAACGATAGCCATCGAGTGCTAACGCTGCTAAACCTGATGGATTGCTTTGGCCGATGTTTCTATCAAGGAAAAAAGGGTCAAAACCGGTCACTAAAATATTAATTTGTGTATCGGGAGAAAACTCAATATCACTAAAACCGCGAGAGGATTTTTCAACAGCTTTGACTAAAATATCACGTTGCCAATCGGCCACATTGAACCCAGCTTTTTCTTGCTTTAGGACGTTACGCATACTTAAACGACTCCAGTACAAGGAGCGATCATCACTGTGTCCCGATTGCACATCACGTACAGCTTGCTGCCATAACCTATGCCCTTGATGCGCGGCCATTTCGGTAACCGCTAACTCATCAGTGGATTGGGCTAACTTGACCTCTACAGTATCACTGATAGCTTGATAACGATTAACCACATTAGGCATTGTTTGCCCAGCTTTTGATACTCGCATCTCTTCAACATCTTTTGAGAGCGGCCCTGCATTAACTGCAGTAGATAAGGTTAATGCCAATGTACTTAACATTATAAAAGCACTGTGTTTAATCATTATGGTTCCTTTAGGACCCTAGATGGTTATCTTTGGGTTGCATTTAACGACTTTACTGCCCGTGAGGCATCTACGTTATAGTTATAACACAGTTGTTTAGGTGGTTTAATAGGGTTTTGAGACTTGTGTCAGTAAATCGATTTTAAATTATGGATTGAAGTTAACCACTTTGTAGGGGGGTAAATGTTGCAGATATGACAGTTTAATGACTATTTTTCTATACTATTAGCGCTTCTATACCATACTAAGAGCATAAGAAAGATGTAGCAGGGATAACAGGTACACTGAAATTACTCATCATACGGTTAATCTGGGGTGATAAGTCGATAAGAAGATGGTTAAAAATGCACTAAGTGTGGTTTTGATCATGTATTCATATTCAACCAAATAATGATACAACTTATGAGTTAATACGTTGTTTATGTATTTAGTTACCGAAGATATAAGCGATTAGCGAATGAGCAGGATTTTTATTTCAGTAATATTATCCAGTTATATCTAGAGATAAGGTGCACAAACTAATCTTGTGCCAGCACTTTGGTGTTCACTGTATCGGAAGGATATCAACATGGAACCATTACTAATGGCAGGCTTTCAGTGTAATGAGCTAAATGAAGTACTTTCTCGATTAAACTTTCAGCTTCACTACATCGATCAGTATGATCAAAACAAAATACCCATTAATTGTGCTCTGTGCTTAATCGATCTTCGAAAAGACAATACTATAAATGAAATCAATTATCTGGTTCGGGAATTAGACCCTAGGGTTCATATCATTGTACTCATCAATAAATCACAACTCGACATTGCTGATATTACTACTTTTATTGCGCAATATGCTTGGGACTTTTGCACTAGCCCTATTGATCCAGAAAGGTTAGAAAAGTGTTTAGGTCATGGTATTGGCTTGTCTAAATTAAAGCAGCAACATCATGTTCCACAGCTTGAGTTCACGGGTAAAGAAACCGAAAACGCTGTGTATCAATCAGACGTAATGCAACAGTTATTCCGTCAAGTTGAGCGCGTGGCACCTACTGATATTCCTGTGCTTATTCGAGGAGAATCTGGCACTGGTAAAGAATTAGTGGCGACCAAGTTACATCAATTATCTTCCCGAAAAGATGGACCATTTATTACGGTTAATTGTGGTGCTATGGCGGCGGGCTTAATTCAATCGGACTTATTTGGTCATGAAAAGGGGGCTTTTACAGGCGCTACAAGTACCAGAAAAGGCAAGATAGCATTGGCTAATGGTGGAACACTATTTTTAGATGAAATTGGTGACCTCCCCGCTGAGCTGCAAGTTAATTTATTACGATTTTTACAAGAAGGTTTATACGACTCCGTTGGTGGCGGTACTCCGCAATCGGCTGACGTGCGTATTTTAGCGGCGACTCATGTGGATTTAGAAAGTGCCATTGATCAAGGTAATTTTAGATTAGATCTCTATTATCGTTTGAATGGCATAACCATTAACACCCCAAGATTAAAAGAAAGGCGTGATGATATCATCGGTTTAGCCAATCGATTTATTCGAGTGTATTCGAATGAATATGGACTAGTGACTAAGCCTTTATCACAAACTGCTTGCCATGCATTACTAAACTATCCGTGGCCTGGAAATGTCCGCGAGTTAATCAACCGTGTTCGTCGAGCTGTGGTATTGTGCGACACGCCACAGATCAGTGCACAAAACCTAGAGTTAGCGAATATAGAAAAAAAGCGTCACATTGCTTTATCGCTTAAAACCTTAAAAGACAATGCTGAAAAACAAGCATTACAACAGGCTATGCTAATTGCCGACGGTCAAGTTGAACTGGCTGCAAGTTATTTAGATATTTCACGAGCGACCTTTTATCGACTTATGGACAAGCATGATTTACAACTAATTTAACTTTGCTAGTATCTAACCAAATGTCGGTTTATTCCTTTATCTACATACTCAACCACTTTATATAAGTCAGTTATTCCCAACTCTGTTTATTTATTCTATTCACTTACTCTATTAATCTGAGTTGAACCTCGTCAAAAAATACTGCTGGCACATTCAGTCTTATTACTAAGATTTAGCTTTTATTTTAAATTAAACATAATTTCAACAACCTAGCGGTTTATATTCTTAATATTGAGAATATACTTTCACTGTTAAAGTATATCCAATTGAAAAATAAAGTTTTTATTTTTGGCATGAGGGTTGCTATATCCATGTATCGAGCATGGAAGGAATCTCTTATGGAAATCATGAACCGGGTACATTGCAAATTATTGCATTTATCATTGAAGCGAGGAGTACAGCTAAGTGCGTTATTGCTGGCTGCTCATTCTTATGCTGATGATTCTTCGGTGATTGGTTCACATGTGATGCAAGGTGCAGGTCGGGCAAGTATCAATCAAGCTGCTGGTGATTTTAATATTCAGTCTAACAGTCATGCATTAGGCCATCGTGCTTCCATTCAAATAATTAATTATAACCAATTGCCACAATCTACTTCTATTACAGAGGTGAGTAAGCAACTCACCTCTGTAATAGACAGCCAAGCCTTTGCCCAATTTCAGGGCTTAGCCAGTATTAATCAAGTCAGCGGTGAGCAAAATATGCAAGCTAACATAGGCAGTATTGCCATGGACTCGACCTTAGAAACCATCATGGGCCAGGGGTTAAATGATGAAGGGTTAACTCAAGTATCGAGCCAAATAGCACCGTCATCTTATCAACTATCACACTATCAAGCCGACATCGCTCCAGACAGCTTTTTGGATGCGCAGGGCGTGATGCAAGTTAATCAAATTTCTGGTGATAACAATGTCGCCATTAACCAGTTCTCGTTGCAGTTACCAAGCGGGAATTAATAATCATCGATCGGAGGAATGGAAGATGAAAAAACTCACTCTAGTGCTAAGTATTGCAGCAATAATGAGTAGTTCTGCATACGCAAATGGAATGACTGATTCAGACAGTAGTGTTGAATTAGATAAAAAAATAGACGTATCTAAAGAGCTTAAATATAAAGGTAAAGTTGCCATCGAGGGCACTATAACGGCTAATGGTTTAGGCATGGCTGTGGTTGAAAATGTGCAGGAAACTAGTGCAAATTTAGTTGAAAATTATTATCACGATAACGACGCTAAAATATCTGGTAATGCATTTGAAAACTCTAGCGGTAATATTGGTGTTAACCAAGCAGCAGGTGATTTTAATGCGCAAAGTAACTCTGCTGCATTAGCCTCTATTGATGCCGGTTTTGCTTTTGGCTCTGGTGATGCTGAAATATTCAGTACGCAAATGGGTGGCTTTAATGGTGTGTGGAACGAAGCCTCAACTAATACATCAACCATCAATGGTGCGTCGTTCATGAATGCCTCAGGTAATATTGGTGTCAACGTGGCTGCAGGTAACAACAATATTCAGGCCAACAATATGGCCGCGTCTTCATACAATGGTCGTTTAGGTGAAGCTAGTGTGTCTAATGTGCAAAGCACTGGGCATAACGGCACGATGAATATGGGGGTTGTTCAAGATAGCGTTGAATATGTCGATGTGAATCTTGCCCTAAATGGTGAAGGAACTTATGAAGGTACGTCTGCTTTAAATGACGCCTATTATCCTGAAATTATTTTAGAAGGGGATGGGGAACACAATTCAGGAACCGGAACTGTGGTGGGCCATGTTGATTTTGATACAGAAAATCCATCTGGTGCTGAAGTGATGACCTTTGATGAAGAAGGTGATTTAGCGCTTAATGGTACTGTGAGCGGCCAATTACCTTTCTTCGTACAAACGGTAATTCAGAAGTCTAATAACTCTTCATTACTAGCTGGAACAGCATTCCAAAATGCATCGGGTAACATTGGTGTTAACTTGGCTAGTGGTACAGGAAACTTACAGTCGAATAACCTTGCTTTAACTAGCATTACAGGTGCTTCAGACATTGTTTCTGGCGAGTAAAGCTTCAGTTAAACGTTATGAATAAGGTAGGGGGCAAGTCCCCCCTAATTCATCTTATGCGCAACATTATCCAATTGATTATCTCTGTATTAATCATGTTAAGTCTAACTCACTACAATTATGCTGCTGAAATCCCATTAACAGGTGTTGTGCCAGGTATGGGAACTTATTCTAAATCTATCCAGAGTATACGTGAGCGAAAATTTGAACATGTAATAGAGCAAAAAACCGACTTTTCATGCGGTGCTGCTAGTCTGGCTAGCTTGCTGAAATTTGCCTATGACCGTCAAGATATAAATGAGCAGGAAGTGTTAATTGGCATGCTAGAGCATGCTGATCTGACCTTGGTTCAAGAACAAGGATTTTCACTGTTGAATATGAAACGGTATCTGCAATCTCAAGGATTAAGGGGGCGAGGATATAAAGTTGGTGAAGCTGAAATGTTGTTGCTCAAAATACCTGCCATTGTATTACTTAATGATGGTGGCTATAGCCACTTTGTGGTTTTTCGTCGTCATGATCGCGGAGAAGTCTATTTAGGTGATCCTGCTTTGGGTAATCGGATTATGACAATGGATGAGTTTAATCGGAAGTGGAATGGGGTTGTTTTTGTGGTTATTGGACAAGAGTATCAACGTGATAACCCATTACTGCATCCAAGAGCAAAACTAACGTTTAAAGCACTCGAACCGCTCTCACCTATGACGGATGCTGAGCTACTCGAATTTGGTTTTTCTTATTCAGATATGCTTTAAGGAGGAAGGTATGAAATTAAGCATGATGCTACTGCTGGCTATCGCAGCGCCTGTAATGGCCAGCCCACCTTCGCTGTCTGTGTTCAAACACAGCCAAGTGCTAACAGACTTCGAATTGGAATCAATGAAAGGCAAATACACTAATAATGGCCAAGACTATTATTTTGGCTTACAGATGCAAACGCAATTTATTCAAGCAAATGGCATTCAACAGCAAGTCGGTATGCAAATCGAATTTGCTCAAGTAGATAATCAACCTTCAGTGAATATTACTATCAGTGATCCTAATGCTATTAGTAGCAATAATGGGTTTCAGTTAGATGCTTTGGGTCAAACAGCAGGGTTACAACAACGAATTCAAATCGCCGGAAGTGAAAACGTAGCCGTCAATGAATTAGATATGGCTCAAGGACGATTAGCACCGCTACTGCAAGGTATTAATGTTGCGGTCGGCACAACGCTTGTGAGCAATAATGGCAATACCACGTTTTCGGCTAACGGTAACACAGTTGGCTATCAGGTCGAATTGGCCTCAGGTAGAGCAAGTCAAGGTATTAGTTATCAAAATGGAAATGGGCAGTTAGTTCAAAGCATTTTTATTGATGGACTCAGTCATGGAGTAATAAACCAGTCTACACTAAGGTATGACGGTATGCCTGTTGGACCAATTCAGTCAAATATACTTGGTAGGCAAATCAGTGATTTAACCGCACTAGGATTTTAATTCATTCTGTACCAGCCAAGGATGTATATATGAATAAGAAATGGACCTCAGCTGTCGCAGTGATACTGCCCGCAATATTGGCAGTACCTGCGTATGCTGCAGACAAGGATCCTCAACCAGCTTTACAATCAAGCTTATCTGAACAAGATATCGCTGTGCTTAAACAAAAACTGATCCAGTTGAATCAACAAATTAAATTACAGCAACAGACCATTAATCAGATGGCTCAACAAGTGCTCAAGCAAGAGGCATTAAACAGACAAGCCAGCACGGAAAATGTCGCCTCAACAACTCAGCAACCAGCATCTGCATCAACATCAACATCATCATCGGCACCACCACCATCAGCCGAGCGACAAAATACTCAATCAAGTCGACAAGCCGCAATCGTCAGTAACAAAACCGAGCGAAAAAAAGCGCCAGATAGAGCAAGAAGTACTGATGATGTATTGCAAGAAGCGCATAATGTCTTTTCTCGAAAATTTACCGTAGAACCCTCATTTACCTATAGTTACTACAGCCGAAAAGATCTTATTCTTAGAGGGTTCTTAGCGCTTGATGCTATTTTTTTAGGTAACTTAAACCTAGATCGTATTCGCACTAATACCACACGATTAGATCTCACCACTCGCTATACACTGAATGAAAACTGGCAATTTGAGCTCGGTTTACCGTACCTGTATCGTTGGACTCAGTATGACTCGGTGGGCGAAGGCAACTCTAGTCAGCGATATGAAACAGCCAAAATTAGTGGTGGTCAAATGGGTGATGTGAGTGGCGCGGTTTATTATCGAATAAATGCTGAATCAATTGATTGGCCTGATTGGGTGTGGAATGTCAGAGTTCGCGCGCCAACGGGAAAAGATCCTTTTGGGATCCCGCTAGAAACATCCGATACTGGCAATTTGACTTACCCAACTGAAATGGCAACGGGCTCTGGTGTTTGGGGGGTATCTACTGGGTTTAGCTTAGCAAAAACCTTTGACCCTGCGATTGTGTTTTTTAATTTAAATTATGGCGTTAGCTTTAAAGAGACATTTGATGACTTATCTGGCGCGCCTGGGTTAAGCCCTGGAGAAATTGATTTAGGCAATTATCTGGATTACAGCGTGGGATTGGCTTTTGCTGTTTCCGAGCGAATGAGTTTGAGTATGAGCTTTAATCAGCGATTTTACAGTAAAACTAAACAAAGACCGGAAGGTGGAGAGTGGGAGAAAATCCCTCGTACTGACACCAACACTGCAAGTTTAGGTATTGGTGCTACGTTAGCCCTATCACCTAATCTTTCTATGGTGACATCAATGGGTGCTGGACTGACAGAAGATTCACCAGACTACCAAATCAGTTTGCGATTCCCGTATCGATTTTAGCGCTGTTTAGAAAGCTTCGCGTTATATGTTTCTCAATCGAGATAACCTCAAACGGCTTATTTAGGCCATTTGAGGTTATTATTTGAGATTGCTATTTAAGATTGTTATTTGAGCTAATCACTCTGGTATTGATGCTAAATAATATAAGCAAAAATAAAGAGTCGATCACGAGATGTTTGCCGGTTTATCGCTTAACTCATCATCGAATGTAGTGATTCTTGGCTGGTATATCGTTTGGTAAAGAAGTCTAAAAAAGCACTAATATTACTGGCTAGCTGACGGCGACTTGAATACACCCCGTATACTTTAAAGGGTTCCATTGGCCATTCCTGTAAAATGGGCACCAGGCTTCCGGTTGCAAGTTCTTGCTTGCAACTAGTATTAGAAAGCATGGCAATACCATAATCATCCAACGCTAAGCGCTTCACCATACTGGCGCTATTAACTCGCACTTTACGTTTAAAGGTCGCCATTATTTTACGGTTACCTTTACCTAATGCCCAAATGGGTGCCGACAATGTAGTGCCGAGTAAAATGCCGTTATGCTGAGTTAATTCTTGTGGTGTTGCAGGACTACTGAATTTTTTAATGTAACCAGGGCTTGCGACCAAAATAGGTTGGCGTTCAAATAATAACCTGGCCACAAGATCAGATGACTGTAGAGGACCATATTTGATCGCGATATCGTAACCTTCACCCACAAGCCCGACATCGTTATCGGTAAATTGAATATCGAGTTCTATATTGGGATAAAGGCGCATAAAACTAGAACATAAATGGCCGATAACATCTTGTGAAAAAGACACCGGAATGGCGATGCGCAACGCACCAGAAATATCATTATGGGTGTTTTCTATGGTGGCTTTGGCCGCTTCAATTTCATGACTAATAGAATCACAGTGCTGAAAAAATAATGCGCCTACTTGAGTCAGACTTAAATTTCGGGTGTCTCGTTGCAGTAATCGTACTCCGAGTTGTTCTTCTAATTGAGCAACTTTACGACTAATGGTTGATTTAGGTTGTCCGATCTCTCGTGCTGCTTGAGAGAATCCTTTTGCTCTAACAACGGCTGCAAACAGCATCATACCGTTCAAATCGGGCATTCAAACCTCACTGTCTCAATTATGGAACAAAGCGTCCAAGCTAGTTTATATGGTAATTTACCCATTAACAAAGTTATATTTACGGGCTAAAAAAATTTTTCAGAGGCTATATAAGCAGAGGATCTAAGGATGACCAGCAAAAAGCAGCCCGCTAACAAGACTCAAGCACTATCGGCTGACCCACTTTTCTTACAAGCTGAACACTTGGCTAAAGACTTTTCATTATTTCCTGCTCATAACAAGCAGAGTTTATCTGAAGAAGTGAAAGGATTATTAACAGAAGATTCCATTCAATCAAACTTGAAAAGTTTGGCATCTTTAGACGTTGACGGTTATGTCAATAAAGTTATCCAACCGACCTTGGATAAAAACCGCCCAGGCGCGAAGCGAATGATCGCGGACTTAAAAGGCAAGATTATTGCCGAAAGTCATATCGGACCGTTTTATCGTGCTGAAGTGGAACTTAATTTTGGTACTCGTACTCGCCGTATCGGTTTTATTGCGCAAGAGCGCACGACCGCAAACGGTGCATGGATGCCTGAACACCATCTTGCAGCATGTAAGGCAATCCGTCATTTCGCTGAATTGTCTATGCCTATTGTATATTTAATCGATACTCCTGGTGCAGATGCAGGGGAAATTGCTAATAGCCAAAATCAAGCGCATACCATTTCTAAAGCGATTGCTGAAAGTGCTAATGTTGATGTACCGACAGTCGGTATTGTGATTGGTGCAGGCTATTCTGGTGGTGCAATTCCATTAGCTGCAGCGAACATTCTATTATCTGTACGAGATGGTATTTTTAACACCATTCAACCACAAGGTTTGCAGAGCATTGCGCGTAAGTACAACTTGTCATGGCAGGAATGTGCTAAATCGGTAGGCGTGTCACCAGAAGAGTTGTATACCGCTGGGTGTATTGACGGCATTATCGATTTTACTCCATCAGATAAAGATGAGCGTCAGCATAATTTCCGTCGTGCGATTATCAGTTCTATTGAAGCCGTTGAACGTGCTGCAATGAACTTTGTACGCGAATCTACAGATTTAAGAGAGCATTATGATCGCAGTTTACAGCGTTATTTAGCGCCGTCGGCTAATCTGCTCACGCTTGAAAATAATACCCGCTTATCTGTCGCCAATAACCCAACGATGTACCACAATATTTTTGGTAGTGCATATCGTTATTTACGTTATTTGACCTTGCGTAGCCGCATTCATTCAATCTCACAAGAACAGTACGGTCGCTTATCAAAAGTGAGCGTGCCAGAAGGTGATTTGTTAGCGCGCATTAAGCAAGAACAGGAACGCGTGTTCCAGGCGTGGTTAACCAACCCTGATAAGCTCGTTTACGATGAAGAACTGAATAAACTTTGGGGTACATTCAGCGCTAAACGTAAAGACATCTCTGCAGAACGTAACGTGATTACACGTTTTATTTTGGGTGAACCAAAAGAGAACTATAAAAAAGCACGTAAAGCATTGTTATTTAACATTGGTTGGTCGTTATACCATCGCTGGAAAAGTAACGCCGCTAACAATTTCAATGGCTTAATTAAGCATTTAGAGTCACTGCCTAAGTCTACAACGCAAGCTCCATGGCCTGAGCTAAGCCAGCTTACCGTGTTGGATATTGTGGTTAATGACGAATTACGCGCAGACTTTATTTGGCAGTGTCATAACGTGCTTATTTTCAATGCGCTATATGACAATGTGGTAGGCAGCTTGGCATCAATTTCGAAAGAAGCCATGATGTCAAAAAGTTTGTCTCGTGAATCAGTGGATAAATTACTCCACAAATCAATTGATAACGCATTATCGACAAGCGACAAAGCTAACGACAAGAGCAAGTTCTATAAGTGGCTTAAATACTTTATGGATCAATCGAATCGTGCTGAATTGCTTACTCGTGTAGAGCAATGGAAGAGTGTGGGTTTCCCACAGTTAAACGATTCGTTATTTGTAATCTTAACTTATTTCTTCGAGCGTTTATTACCAGAGTACTTTGATAGCGAAGATGAACACGATAAGTACACCGGTACAATTAACCCTGTACGTATTGGTCGTCGTAAAGATTTTTGGAACCGTTTAACAATGGGTTACCAAGACTTACTGATCCAAAAAATACTTCGCGAAGAGAAAAAGCAAGGCAAGATGGGCTGGGAAAATATTATCAAACAGTTCTTTACTAAGTTTGATGAAATTGATGCCGACAAAATGTCAGCTAACATGCTTAACTTCCCTGGTTTCCGCTTATCGATTGAAGATGCTATTGATAAAAAGATCCGTCCTTGTGGTTTAATTACTGGTCTGGCTGACTTTAATAATAACGGCAGTAAGTTACGTGTTGGTGTTGCTGTTTCAAATACGGCATTCCAAGCGGGTGCATTTGATATGGCCAGTGCTGAGAAATTCAGTTCGCTATTAATTGAATGTGCTAAACGTAAATTGCCGGTTATTTGTTTTATCAGCTCTGGTGGTATGCAAACCAAAGAAGGTGCTGCGGCATTGTTTTCAATGGCGGTCGTGAATGACCGTATTACGCGCTTTATTCGTGATAACGAATTACCTGTATTGATGTTTGGTTTTGGTGACTGTACTGGTGGTGCTCAAGCCAGTTTTGTAACCCATCCTTTAGTGCAGACTTACTATCTTTCTGGTACCAACATGCCGTTTGCTGGTCAAATGGTAGTGCCTGCGTACTTACCATCTACAGCAACATTGTCGAACTACTTATCTAAAGTGCCAGGGGCAATGACTGGGTTAGTTCATAATCCATTTAGCGACACCTTAGACACTCAGTTGTCGGGTATTGATCCACTAATGCCATTACCGACAATTAATATAGAAGAAGTGATCAGCAAAGCGTTGTCGACTCTAGTGCCTGAAGTGATTGAGCTAGAAGACGTTATTGTACAAGACGATCCTCGTGCATTGATGAAGCCAATTAATAAAGTGCTGGTGCATGCTCGTGGTTGTACGGCAGTTAAACTGATTCGTAAAGCACATGACAACAACATTAATGTAGTGTTGGTGGCGTCAGATCCAGACATGACATCTGTTCCTGCAGATATGCTGAAAGACACTGATAAACTTGTGTGTATTGGCGGTAATACTTCAGATGAAAGTTACCTCAATGCTTACTCAGTATTGAAAGTCGCTGAGTATGAAAATGTTGATGCGTTGCACCCAGGTATTGGTTTCTTATCAGAAAGCCCACAGTTTGCGGCATTATGTGTTAACAATGGGGTCAACTTCGTTGGTCCTAGCGTGCATTCAATGACGACCATGGGTAACAAATCTAATGCTATCCATACTTCTCAAAAGCAAAATGTGCCGGTTGTTCCTGGTAGTCATGGTATTTTGACTAACGCAGAACAAGCTGTGAACGTAGCGTCTGAAATTGGTTATCCTGTGCTGTTAAAAGCGGTGCAAGGTGGTGGCGGTAAAGGTATTCAGGTCGTTAAACGCCCTGAGGATATGATTGGTTTCTTCCAGAAAACAGCGACAGAAGCCGCCGCGGCATTTGGTAATGGTGATTTGTATTTAGAAAAATACGTTACATCATTGCGTCATATTGAAGTGCAGTTACTGCGTGATAAGTTTGGCAATACTAAAGTATTGGGTATTCGCGACTGTTCAGTACAACGTAATAACCAGAAAGTGATTGAAGAGTCTGGTTCAACGATGTTGCCTGAAGAGCTCAAACAGCGTGTGATGGAATACACTCGTGCATTAGGTGATGCGACCGATTACATGGGTGCAGGTACCGTTGAGTTTATTTATAACTTAGATGCTAACGAAGTGTACTTCATGGAGATGAACACACGTCTTCAAGTTGAACATCCGGTTACTGAAGCGACATCTGGTATTGATATTGTAAGCGCGCAGTTTGATATTGCTGCGGGTCGTTCAATTGAAAATCTAGAACCCGTAGACCAAGGTTACGCCATGGAAGTGCGTGTGACTGCGGAAAAAGCGGCGCTTGATAGCCACGGTATTCTTCAGCTTATTCCTAATCCTGGTAAAATCACTGAATGTGTATTGCCTCAGCGTGACGATGTCGAAATTATTTCGATTGCAGCAGCAGGTAAGGAAGTATCACCATACTATGACAGCTTGATCGCACAGATCATTATACGTGGTACTGACCGTGCCGACGTTGTGTCTAAAATGTATGCGTATCTCGATAGCGTAGTGATTAAAGGTATTGCGACTAACATTCCATTGTTGAAGCTTATCCTTAAAGACCCAACCTTCAACGAAGGGGTATATGACACTAACTACTTGCCACGCTTAATGGCTGAGTTAGATATACCTGCACTGATTGCTGAAATGGAAGCGGCAGCAGAAGCACTTGAGGTTGATACTGAATCATTACGTGTTGGCGAAAGCAACGAGTTGAAAGTATTGGCTCAAGGCGCAGGTATTTTCTATACCTCTCCAGCACCAGGTGAAGCAGACTTTGTTAAAGAAGGTGACATTGTCACGGTTGAACAAACATTGGCATTGATGGAAGCAATGAAGATGTTCTCTCAATTAACGTTAGCGGGCTTTAATCGTCAAACAGGTGTGTTATATCCTGAAGACCAAAAGTATCGTATTGAACGTATTCTTAATAGCAATGGACAGCAAGTTTCGCAAGGCGACTTACTGTTTGTGATATTACCCATCGAAGCGTAATACCTTCGATTGATTGTTGAATAAAATACCCGCTAAATAGCGGGTATTTTTTTGTCAGACTTTCGTATGTTGTAATACACTTAATAGCATATACACTTTTGGTTCAACTAATCTGTTGGACCATATTGTTGGAGCATACTATTTTGAAAAATAATGCGAACATTGAGTCGGCTTGAGTTCTCTAGCGTATTATTGATTACGCTGTTGATTTTCATTACTTTGATTAACGCTAAGCATGCCAGTGCTTCGGTGGTAGAGACTCAGTCTTTTATCAATTTAAAAAACCGTAATATCATCCGTTACTGTGTTGATCCCGATTGGTTACCTTATGAAGCTATTGTCGATGGCCGCCATACTGGGATTTCATCTGATTATTTAGCATTATTAGCAAATTATACCGATCTGACTTTTGTGTTAGTGCCCACCTCGTCTTGGCGACAGAGTTTAGAATTACTTAAACAAGGTGAGTGCGAGTTAACCCCCATTTTAAATCAAACCCCCAAACGCGACGCATATCTCTCTTTTAGTGATATCTTTTTTAAATCTCCAAATGTATTGGTGTCATTAAAATCTCAACCTTTTTTGCAAGGATTTGAAAATATAGGTGACCGCTTATTGGCAATACCCAAAGATTATCGTCTAGTGGAATATATCCAACAATTTTACCCTGCTATCAATACCGTATTGACTAAGAACGAGCGACAAGGATTGGAAAAGGTTGCTAATGGTGAAGCGGATGTCTTTGTAGGGTCGATGTTTTCTGTTAACGCCTATATTCAACAACATGGGTTAACCTCGTTAAAAATAGCGGGGTGGGGTGGTCCTGAAGATGAGCTACGCATTGGCGTTATTCATGCAAAACAAGATTTGCTGTCACAGATTAATGCTGGATTAGCAAAAATCACTCAGGCAGACCATATTTCAGTTTATAAGAAATGGCATAACATTACAGTTGTTGAGGACATCGATTATAGCTTAGTGGTTCAAGTGGTGACTGCACTGGGGATGTTTATCTTATTTCTGCTTTACCGAACAATGTGTGTTAGCAAATACAATGTTCATTTAGAAACCAGCAACAAGCAGTTGCAAAAATTACAGTTAGAACTGGAGAAGAAAAATTGCGATCTCGATTTTTTGGCTCAACATGATCCGCTGACAAAATTGTATAACCGCCAATATTTTAATCAAACCTTTTTAGATGATGCTAGGCAGCCTCAAAAAAAAATCCGTCAAAACAATATGAGTTTGATTATCATTGATATTGATTTCTTTAAAGCGATTAATGACAAGCATGGGCATACAATTGGTGACAAAATATTAGTTCAAGTCGCGCAAGTGCTACAAGCATCAGTAAGAGAACTTGATGTTGTTGCAAGGTGGGGCGGCGAGGAATTTGTGGTGGTTTGCCAACATGTAGCGTTACACGATGCCACTGAGCTATGCCAACGAATTACTGATGAACTTAGTCATTTTCATTTTTATCACAATATTAAAGTGACTTGTAGTTTCGGAATTGCCTTGCTGAGTGATAATGAACCGATCCAAGCTTGCTTTGAACGAGCCGATGCCGCGTTATACAAAGCTAAGCAGTCTGGGCGTAATCAATATTGTAGTGCGTAGATAAAAACGACAGTTTGCTGGATGTTTGTGCCATTAACAAAAATAGATCTTTATGTGAATAAATGCATATTTGTTGTGGTGTGATGTTGTTTCGCGACATTATGTGGCCCTAAAAATGCCTATTTGGCCATTTCATCTAAAATTTAACATTTTTCAGTGAAATCCACCCAAAGATTAAAAAATAATCTACTATATTTTAGTGCATTGTTTTATATGTAATTTACAGCATTAATTGAGTTTTTTTATGCTAAAAACAAATAAATATTGCAACAGCTATTTGCGCCCAGCAAGGTTCCAATTTACAATATGCGCCTTAATAACCTGATGTGCGGTGTGTCGGTTCTTTTTCGCATGCTCCGTCTACTTCTTAAACTAATCATTAAAGTTGAATCATGACCGAATTATCCAAATACAGAAACATTGGTATCTTCGCTCACGTTGACGCGGGTAAAACCACGACCACCGAGCGTATCCTTAAGCTAACCGGTAAGATCCATAAGATCGGTGAAGTACATGATGGTGAATCAACCACAGACTTCATGGAACAGGAAGCTGAGCGCGGTATTACCATTCAGTCTGCAGCTGTAAGCTGTTTCTGGAAAGATCACCGTTTTAACGTTATTGACACTCCAGGCCACGTTGACTTTACAGTTGAAGTTTATCGTTCGCTAAAAGTGCTTGACGGTGGTATCGGTGTATTCTGTGGTTCTGGCGGCGTAGAGCCTCAGTCAGAAACAAACTGGCGTTATGCTAACGATTCTGAAGTTGCGCGTATCATCTTCGTAAACAAGTTAGACCGTATGGGTGCTGACTTCTTGCGTGTTGTTAAGCAAACTAAAGACGTATTAGCGGCTAACCCATTGGTTATGGTTTTACCAATCGGTATCGAAGACGAATTCTGTGGTGTTGTTGACCTACTAACTCGTGAAGCTCACATTTGGGATGATTCTGGTTTACCAGAAAACTTCGAAATTAAGCCTGTGCCAGCTGACATGGTTGATATCGTTGAAGAATACCGTGAAATGCTAATCGAAACTGCTCTTGAGCAAGACGATGCCTTATTAGAAGCATACATGGAAGGTGTTCAGCCATCTATTGAAGACGTTAAGCGTTGTATCCGTGCGGGTACTCGTACAATGGCTGTGTTCCCAACATACTGTGGTTCAGCATTCAAAAACAAAGGTATGCAGTTATTGCTAGATGCCGTTGTTGATTATTTACCAGATCCAGTTGAAGTTGATCCACAACCTCTAACTGACGAAGAAGGTAACGAAAATGGCGAATTCGCAATCGTTGATGTTGATGCACCTTTTAAAGCATTAGCGTTCAAGATTATGGATGACCGTTTTGGTGCGTTAACTTTCGTACGTATCTATTCTGGCCGTTTGAAGAAGGGTGACACCATCCTTAACTCATTCACTGGTAAAACAGAACGTATTGGCCGTATGGTTGAGATGCAAGCTAACGAACGTAACGAACTTGAATCAGCACAAGCTGGTGACATTATCGCTATCGTTGGTATGAAGAACGTGCAAACTGGTCACACTTTATGTGATCCTAAGCATCCTTGTACACTAGAAGCCATGGTATTCCCTGAGCCAGTTATCTCTATCTCTGTAACGCCAAAAGATAAAGGCGGTTCTGAGAAAATGGGTATCGCTATCGGTAAAATGATTGCAGAAGATCCATCTTTCCGTGTAGAGACTGACATTGATTCTGGTGAAACCATCCTTAAAGGTATGGGTGAACTTCACTTAGATATTAAGGTTGATATTCTTAAGCGTACTTACGGCGTTGACCTAATTGTAGGCGAGCCTCAAGTTGCTTACCGTGAAACTATCACTAAAGAAATTGAAGATAGCTACACGCACAAGAAACAGTCTGGTGGTTCTGGTCAGTTTGGTAAAATTGACTACACTATTCGCCCTGGCGAGCAAAACACTGGCTTCACTTTCACTTCGAAAGTGGTTGGTGGTAACGTACCTAAAGAATTCTGGCCTGCTGTTGAGAAAGGTTTCAAGAGCATGATGAACACAGGTACTATCGCAGGTTTCCCTGTGTTAGACGTTGAACTTGTGCTTCAAGACGGTGCTTTCCACGCAGTTGACTCGTCAGCTATCGCGTTCGAAATTGCTGCTAAAGGTGCTTTCCGTCAATCTATGCCTAAAGCCGGTGCACAACTTCTTGAGCCTATCATGAACGTTGACGTATTCAGCCCAGATGACAACGTTGGTGACGTAATTGGTGACCTTAACCGTCGTCGCGGTATGATCAAAGATCAAAACGCTGGTGTTACAGGTGTTCGTATTAAAGCTGACGTACCGTTATCAGAAATGTTCGGTTATATCGGTTCACTACGTACAATGACTTCAGGCCGTGGTCAATTCTCTATGGAATTTGCTCATTACAGCCCTTGTCCAAACAGCGTTTCTGAGAAAGTTGTTGCTCAAGTTAAAGAACGTAAGGCTGCTGAAGCTAAGAAGTAATTCTAGTTTCGACCTGCCCATAAAAACCGTTGCCTAGGCAGCGGTTTTTTTATGCCTGTTTTATGTGATTTATACGATATCAAATGATTATGACACCGTATTGATATTACTCATGACTGTTTCTGCTGAGCGTTAATAGTGCTTGGGCTGGTGGGGTTAACGGTAGATTCTCTCGCCATATTAATGCCAGATCCCAGGTCATTGCCGGTTGCATCGGTTTAAATACCAGTTTGCTATTGGTTAACCGTTGGCAAATGGGTTCGGGCAAAATCGCGACACCCAAGTTAGCTTCAACCATTGCGGCTAAAAAGTCCCACTGACCTGTTCGAAAGGCGATGTTGAGATGTACGCCAACTTTACGACTTAAATAATTAATTAACTTTGCTAATGAAAAGTCTTCGTTGTAAAGAATGAAAGGATAAGATTCAAAGTCTTGCCAGCGTATGTCAGCATTGTCAGCAAGTGGATGGCCTTCTGGTAAGCAAGCCTGTAAAGGGTATTTAGTCAGAGGTTGGCTTGCTAACTCTGTTTTATGCGTTGTCGGAAGTGCAGTAAAGGCAATATCTAGACTGTTGCTCAATAGTGCTTGCTCACAACCAAATCCGCCATACTCGTACATCTGTAATTCGATTCCGGGATATTTCTGTCGATAATCGGTCAGCAAAGGAGTGATTAAACTACTCATCATAGGGCAAACTCCAAGTCGTAATCGTCCTGATTTTAAGCCACTGAGATTGTTAATACCTTCTTGTAGTCGGTGCCAATGACCTAAAATCTCCCGTGCGCTGTGCTCAAACAATTGTCCTGCTTGGGTTAATTCTACTGTTTGATTATTCCTTATTAACAATTGCTCACCCATATTGTCTTCTAAACGTTGAATGGTTTTTGTCAATGTCGGTTGGGTCATAAAACATTTTTGTGCCGCACGGGTAAAGTTTTTGGTTTCCACTATGGTGAGAAAGATCTGTAAGGTCTTGATTGGGATGTTCATGCTTAAATGGAATCCACTCTATGGTAATTATTCATTTTACCTATGAACCCTAAACGATTACTTTGAACCTGTTAACAAAAACGGAGTAATGGTTATGAAATCAACATCAAGTTTATGGGTCGGTGCGTTATGGCAAGCAGCGATGCCTGTTCAGCATGAGATACAATCATCTAATACATCACAAACAGCTGCAGAACCGAGTTCGCCGGTTACACCGCAGACATCTCAACCAACAAACCCAGCCTAGGCTGGGTTTTGTTTTTAGTTCTTTTGTTGTTCGAGCAAGTACCGTTTTAACACTGACACTAATAACTAATAACTAATAAAAAAATGCCACTTCGATAGAAGTGGCATTGCTCAAATTGAGGAGTGAGGGGGATTTATATCTTTATCAATTACTTTGTCGTAAATGTGTTTTCCACTAGTTCCTGTTTATTATCTGCTTGTGCAACATGACACTGTACACAGAAGTAGTTCATGCCATTCACTGTGCCCTTATCATCCACAACGTGTGACTTCGCCACTGGCGTTGCTTTCATTCTTTTTGCTTTATCCCAGCTATGGCATGTTAGACAGCCATTTTTGTCTGTAGTGATGCTATAGCTATCTTTATGAGGGATCAACGGCGGTTGTTCAGCAAAGCTGCGCGCGATAGCTTTACCTCTAGTCGGATAAGTGGCGATAGCATCAGCAGGTGAGTTGTCGGTTATGGCGACGTTACCTACACGAGATTCTACTTTTACAGGGGTATTATCTGCTACGGCTTGTTGTCCAGAATATGCGCTAAGGCTTAATAGTATGGCCGCGACGCTAAGTAGTTTTTTCATTTTCATCTCCGTTACATCCTAATGAATGTAGAAATCGAGTGTCGCAGCTGTCAAGGTGTAATAACCCCGCGACAGCTGCAGCAATTAATATTAAAGCGGTATTAGGCTTTAAATATTTTCACTGGACACTTTTTGAAATCAGTTTCTTTTGATAATGGGTCCGTGGCATCCAAAAGCAGCTTGTTCACTAATTGCTTAGCGTCGAAGAATGGCATAAATACCACACCTCTAGGCGGCTTGTTTCGGCCTTTAGTTTCCACTCGAGTATTGATTTCGCCGCGTGGTGATGCAACGGTAACCTCATCCCCTTGGACTAACCCACGAGCTTTAGCGTCAGCAGGGTGCATAAAGACTTGAGCACTTGGCATCGCTTTATGCAATTCTGGTACGCGAGCGGTCATTGACCCTGTGTGCCAATGTTCCAGCACTCGTCCTGTTGACATCCATAGATCGAACTCTTCATTAGGTTCTTCTGCTGCCGGTTCATAAGGCAGTGCAAATATGACGGCTTTGCCATCTGGCTTACCGTAAAAATTGAATCCTTCACCTGCTTTGACATAAGGGTCACTGCCTTCAACAAAGCGGCGGGTGGTTTCTTTGCCATTAACGACAGGCCAGCGTAATCCTCGCGTTTGATGGTAAGTGTCAAAGTCTGCTAAATCGTGTGCATGGCCGCGACCAAATTGTGCATATTCTTCGAAAATACCTTTTTGCAGGTAAAAGCCAAAGTGTTCGTTTTCATCGTTATAAGCACCTTTACAATCGCTGGTTGGGAACTTATTGATTACGCCGTTAGCAAATAACACTTCATATAATGTTTTATCGGCTAACTCTGGTTGTTTAGTGATTAGCTCAGCGGGCCAGACTTCACTGACTTTAAAGCGCTTAGAGAACTCAACCAGCTGCCATAAATCTGACTTAGACCCTTCAGGTGTTGGTACGAGCTGATGCCAGAAATGAGTACGTCGTTCTGCGTTACCATATGAGCCTTCTTTTTCAACCCACATTGCAGTTGGAAGAATTAAATCTGCGGCCATTGCCGTGATAGTTGGGTAAGGATCCGAGACCACAATAAAGTTTTCTGGATTACGGAATCCGGGATAAACTTCATCATTGATATTAGGACCAGCCTGCATATTGTTAGTACACATAGTCCAATAACAGTTTAATTTACCATCTTTAAGCATACGGCTTTGCAGCACGGCATGGTATCCAGGTTTAGCTGGAATAGTGCCGGCAGGGACTTGCCAAAGTTTTTCAGTAATCTCACGATGTTTATCATTGTTCACCACCATGTCAGCAGGTAAACGATGTGAGAATGTGCCTACTTCACGAGCAGTACCACAAGCTGAAGGTTGACCGGTTAATGAGAATGGGCTGTTGCCTGGAGTCGCTATTTTACCGGTGAGTAAGTGAATGTTGTAGAGCATGTTATTTGCCCACACACCACGAGTATGCTGGTTTATACCCATGGTCCATAAGCTCATCACTTTGATGTTAGGGTCGGCATAAGCTTTTGCCATAATCTCAAGTTTTTCAGCCGGTACGCCGCTCATTTTTGCCGCGTATTCAACTGTGTAAGTGCTAACAAATTTTGCATACTCGTCAAAGCTAATCGGTTTGGCATCACCGCTACCTGGATTTTTAGCTTTCTTTTCCAATGGATGTTCAGGGCGCAAGCCATAACCAATGTCAGTGGTACCCAGGGCAAATTTAGTGTGCTTGCTAACAAAGTCTTTGTTTACGGCTTTGTTTTGAATAATGTAGTTGGCAATATAATTTAAGATGACCAAGTCAGTTTGTGGCTTAAACACCATGGCATTATCTGCTAAGTCAAAGCTACGGTTCTCGTAAGTAGAGAGTACGTGTACGCGGGCATCTTTATGGCTTAAGCGACGGTCTGTTAAGCGGGCCCACAAGATGGGATGCATTTCTGCCATGTTGGCGCCCCACAATACAAAGTGGTCAGCGGCTTCTAAGTCATCATAACAACCCATGGGTTCATCAATCCCGAAGGTACGCATGAATCCACCAACAGCTGATGCCATACAATGGCGTGCATTCGGGTCGATATTGTTGGTGAGAAAACCAGCTTTATGAAGTTTAGATGCGGCGTAGCCTTCCCAAATAGTCCACTGGCCAGAACCAAACATTCCTACAGAGGTTGGGCCTTTTTTGGCTATGCTGGCTTTCCATTTTTCGGCCATGGTATCAAAGGCAACATCCCAGCTTACTGGCGTAAAATCACCTTCTTTATCATACTTACCATCTTTCATTCTGAGTAATGGCGAGGTTAATCGGTCCTTGCCATACATGATTTTAGATAAGAAATACCCTTTAATACAATTTAAGCCTTTGTTAACAGGGCTTTCTGGGTCGCCTTGAGTAGCAACAATTTTACCATTTTGAGTACCTACTAGGACGCTACAACCTACACCGCAAAAGCGACATGGGGCTTTATCCCATTTTATTTCACTTTTACCTTCTGCAGCTTGAACGATATTAATTGGAATAGCGATACCCACGGCCGACGCTGCTGCGGCAGCGGCGTTGGCTTTTAAAAACTCGCGACGACTGATGCTCATGGTGTTCCTCACTCTTAGAATGTTGTACTTGGTACGTGATAGTCATTGGAGGTGACGTGATAGAGTGAGTCTAGACCTTACTAATAACATGGGTATACCTCAGAATGGGTATAGTGGTTAATAGTTGTGCAAGGTCACATTTTTCAGCGTGATGTAAATCTCATTTTAACAATTAGGTAAATGCTGTTTTAGGGATTGCTTGTAAAGCTTGTAGTGCTTGAGGCACAGCTTTTATTGTCGATTAAAACCTTTCGGTACCCTGTTGCTAGCACGGCTCCCAGGAATGGGGAATTGAGATTGTGAGAGGTATGATCTTTATAGGTAGGCTACGGCTTGCTTCTCTTCGAGAAAGTCTTCGAGAAAACCTTTGAGCGAATCTTGGTGCAACATTCAACTTAAATGACCAGCAGACCTAGTAACCAGTAAGCTCCATGTAACCTTGACCTTGGTGACTGCCTTTAATCGTAATGGGGCCTTCCCAATATGACGTAGATACTGGCATGTCGCTGTTAGGGTTAACAGCTTGGGTCGTGACGTCGATGGCTTCACTATTAATCTTAATTCGCCATGCAATAGGATGATTGCCTAATGCGGTTTGTTGCCACTGAGTGGGTTGCATATCAATATCACCAGGGTTGTCTCGGCTATTAATATTGTGGCCACTACCATCAGTAAACATCCTTCTGGCACTGTAAAAGTGTGCTTGGTCATTTTCGCCGCGCAGTCTAAATGCCATTAGCGTTGAATTGTCGTCTAAACGCAGTGAAAACCAGTCCCAACCTTGCTGGGCTTTGGTTAAAAATTGTGAACTCCATTCGCGGTCAAGCCAAGCTTTACCGCTGACTAGTTCTGTTACGCCATGACGAGTTATTTGACCTGTTACGTCGATAAAAGGCTGGCTGTAATAGTAAGACGCTACGCTTTGGTCTGCACTTTTGCTGCTATAACCTTTATCACCTTGTAATTGCAGCGGTTGCTGACTATTTAGCTGTAATTGATAACTAAACTGATCACTAGCCACATTTAATGTTGCCGGAAAAAGACTGTCAGACTGACCTAACCATTGCCAGTTTTGCAGATGCACTTCAAACGGTTGCGATTTTACACCTGCAAGTTGCGGGTGCCCTCGTGACCATTTCTCAGCTAATAAATGTTCATTTGATGTGGTTACAGCGGCATGAGCCATGTAAAGCTGATTTGTTTCCCAGTCATTGGTGGCAACTGTCGATTTTTGAGGTGGTGTCATTCCAATGCGAAATTGAGTCCATTGCACGCCAACATCTTCACCTGCAGCCGTGGTCAGGTTTGCGGTTAAATACCACCACTCAATTTTAAAGTCATCGTGCGCTAAATGGTCTTGTGGAAAGTGTAAGGTTTTACCTTGAGTGACTTCGCTATAACCTTCAGCTGATGCAGATGACATGCTACTAATTGTTGACTCTTTTGTGACGCTATCTTGCGCAGGTGAGCAGGCTGTTAACATTGCACACAGAGGCAATGCTAAAAGGAGCATCCATTGTGTTTGCCGTATTGTAAACTTGGTATGTAATACAAACTTGAAAGCGATGGAGTATATGCCTTTAAAGGTAACAGAGATCATAGCGCTTCCTGTTGCAAACTTGATATCAAGGGTTTTCTGGTTTGCCAATACAAAGGTAAACACACTGCCAGTAAACAACTGACTACAGCAATGATCACCACTTGAGCATATGCAGCCCAATCCCAGACCATGGCGATGCTCCAGCCAAATGCTTGTAATGTGACTTTATGAATTAATAAATAACCCAGTAACGCGCCTGTCGGTAACGCGAGAAAGCAGGTCAAAAATACGATAAATAGCATTTGTACTAACACCATCATCCGTAATTGATTACGGCTAACACCTAGAGCATACAAGCGGGCTAATGGCGCTTGCCTCGCTTGCGTTAGCATTATACAGGCACTGAATAAGCCGATTGCCGCCACCAGTAAGGTCAAACTGTTGAGTACCACAGTGATCGAAAATGTTTTGTTAAACATATTAATCGCTTCTGTTTTAATCCGCTGTTGACTGTACATATAGGCTGAAGACAAGTTGAGCTGTTGGCTAATACTGTTTTGTAGCGGGGTAATATCGCCTTGATAAGACACTGCCAGGCTAATGGGTTTTGCTGGTAATTGAGATTGCTGCCATAAAGACGGAGTGATAATCGCTTCGCCTTGGGGATTACCATAATCGTAATAAATACCGCCAATCGTCATGATGTGTTGATCAAGTTGCGATAGTTGAACTTTATCGCCTATATCGAGTTGGTATTTTATCGATAATGGCTCACTGATCATCAGGCTTTCACCTGCTGTGAAGGTTGTCCAAAAATCATCGGCAGTGGTTTTAAACACGGTTGTTTCAGTTAACGACAAATGGTCACGACTGACTAAATGAATTGGCACTTGTGTTTGCGGTGTTTCAGCTCGATTAAGATGGCTATCGACAGTCCATTGCTCATAAATAGCCTCAACCTTGGGGTCTTGTTTTAATAATAGCGTTAATGTATCGATTTGGTTTGGGTTGGGTCTAATGTATAAGTCTGCATGCAAACGGGCATCGAGCCACTTTTTTAAGGTGATTTCAAAACTACCCACTAAGGTATTCATGGCAATGTTGGCACACAAAGCTAGCAGCATAGCCATCATCGCCAGAGCGAGTGGGGCAATAATCTCTTTGGTTTCGGCAATCACATAATGCCACAACCCTTTAGGCATAAAAGGACTGAGTAAGTTAACCGCCCAATGCAGACATTGTGGTAACAGTAATGGAATCGCGACCGAGAGTACGCCTAGTAATATTAAGCTATGGCGATATTGTTCAGTAAACGCAAACGCGATAGTGCAAACCAAAAGTAGCAATGCCGCAATAATGAATTGTCGCCAATGAATAATACTGAACTGTCGGCTTTGTGGCTGCTTTTGAGCCCCTTGTGCAAGTGGGGTGTTAATAAGGTTTATTAGCATTGGAATACAAGCAGCAAAGGCTGCAGACAGGGTTAATACGAGCGCTTGTGCAAACCATTGCCACTGCCAGTTTCCCGGTAACAATTTAGCGCCATATAGCTGCTCAAGAGTCATCGCGACCATAGGTTGTAACCATTGCGATAATTGCAGTCCCACTATAAAACCTAATACACAACCTATAAACACTAAACAGACTATTTCAATGCTTAGGGCTAGCATGATGGTGCGTCTATCGAGCCCTTGTTGCATGATTTGCACTAGCAATTTTTGACGCTTCATTAAGCTATAACGAACCCCGTTATAAGCGATAAATAAGCCGACCACAAAGGCCAACATGCTCATGGCATCAAGATTAAGATGAAAGCTGGCAGTGAGGGCGGTAAGTGATTCGCCTTCACTTGTTTGGGTGGTGAAGTTCAGCTTGGTGGGATCAATCCCCGCTTGGGTTAAGGTATGCGTTAATCGAGCGATTAGTTGCGCATCTGTTTCTGATTCGTTTGCGTGAGAGGTATTTGTATCTGCGGAGGGGGAATCAAATACGGCAATGTAGCTTAATTTACCCTGCATATTCAGCATAGGTTGAGCGAGTGATATATCGGCCAAAATAGCAGAACCAAGTCCCCATGAATCGTCAATGGCAACAAATTCAACAGGCATACCATTAAGTATTATGCGGTCAGTGTTGTTAGTCACTTTACTCATGCGTTCGCGCTGGCTTGTCGACATTAGCACTTTAGGTTTGCCTGCCAGTAGTTCTGCTAACGGAATATGCGTCGCTGTTATCGATGAGCTAGTACCCGATTGCTGTAGTTGCATACTGCTGCTCATCGCGGCGACTACATCACTACTATTAACTCGCCATAGCCTGCCTTGTTCATCGGTTGCAATTCCTTCAATGCTGGCGATGGTGTTGAATCCTGCATTGGCTAACGCAAAATAAACCGACTCATCAATGCTGTCCTCAGTGCGGTGACTAATCGATAGTCGAGCTTGTTGGCTCATGAGTTCGGATACATTGCCATAGCTTTGTTTAGCGTTTTCGTTAGTGGCGTATACGCCAATCAATAACGTTACCGCCAGCATGATACCCAATAAAATTGCGCTAGCTTGCAATGGGGCGTGACGATAATGGCTGGCAAACAGCTGCAAGCATAATCTTAAACGCTTAATTGAGGATAAGTATGATGAAGAGTGAGTCATCATGGGCTTAACCTTGCAATGTCATGTCAGCAGGGTTAATCACAATCTGCTGATTTTCGACGTGCCAGCGATGCTGCATAAAAGCGGCGCATTGTTCGCTATGGGTCACCATTAAGATACAGCAGTTGGCTTGTTGAGCGAGTTCGGTTAGCAGTTGCATGACTTGTAATCCGGCATGTTGATCAAGATTACCTGTCGGTTCGTCGGCTAATATGAGTTGTGGTTTATGAGCGAGTGCCCTCGCAATGGCCACCCGCTGTTGTTGCCCACCGGATAGGTTTTCGACGTTACGATCTAGCAGTGGTGTTAAGCCAAGCTGGTGGCAAAGTTCATCACACCAAGGGCTCCACGCTAACTGATTAAGCGCCAGTGAAAACTGAATGTTGTCACGCACATTTAATGGGGTGAGCAAGTTAAACTGTTGAAATATTACCCCGAGTGACTGACGTCGATATTGGCTCCATTGTTTATCTTGCCACTTTGTCACCGAATGCATGTTGCCTGTTTGGCGGATTAACATGTCGCCGCTGTCTATGGTTTCAAAGCCACCAATAATATTCAGTAAGGTACTTTTACCACTGCCACTAGGGCCTGTTAACGCAATCGTTTGGCCTTGTTGCAGTGTTAGGCTGACATTGTTAAGCACCGAATGGAATGACTCGCCATCGCGAAACCCTTTACTCATGTTTTCTAAGGTGACGATAGTGGTCATAGTCGCTCCATAACGTATAGGCTTAATAGAATTACTGCATCAACAGAGTAATATTATCAATAATATACGTGATATGAAGCGCAAATGTTCAAAAATAAAAAAAGCGAGCCAATGGCTCGCTTAGTCAATGTATCACTCAAATTAATTAAGCATCTGCTAAAGAATACGGTAACTCGATAATAGATAATTGTGAGCTTTCATCACCGGCAATACGAAGTTGCGCCGTGTTTTCGGTATCATTTGGCAATACAGCTGTCAGTAATACTTTATCGCCATATTGGACGCATTCAATGATATTGCCACCACGACGGAAACCGTCTTCAAGGGCAATTTCTAATTGAGTATCAGTGCTGATGGTTTGCTTGGTGGTGCCAGATATAATATACAATGCACGTTTATTGCCTCCGCGATATTTCATTCTGGCAATGGTTTCTTGGCCCATGTAACAGCCTTTGGTAAAGCTAATACCATTAATGGCTTGCAGGTTGCACATTTGCGCTACGTACTGGCCGGAATGAGCTGCATCTATGTTTGGATAGCCGGCTTTAATTTCTAATGCTTGCCATGCACTGGCATCAAACATTGTTTGTCCCGATTGGCTGATGATGGTTTCTGCTGCCGCATTATTAATAATGGCAATAAAACGTTCGCCATCACGAATAATTACACCTTGCTCTACAAGATTAAGTGCTTGCGATACATCGCCAAAGTTTTCAGCTGCAAAGGCTTGTGCTTGTGATCCGGCAATACCAATTATTTGATAATTATTACTGACATCTGCGAGTTCGGCTTTACTGAATACAGCGTATTTTTGTAACTGGGGTAAATCTAAGCTTAAAGTACTTTTCGGCAGTAACATAAATAAGCTATCGCCGATTGAAAACGTACGGAAACTGGCGAGCATTTTACCTTTAGGGTCGCAATGAGCACCCCATTTCCACTCGTTTGTGCCAAGGGAGGTAATATCTGTGGTGACTTGGCCATGAATGAAACTGCGCCCTTGCTCACCGGTGATTTCGATTAACCCCATATGCGTCAAACTTGATAACATTAATTCAGGAGACGTGGCGATAAAATCCCAATCTGGCTGGTTTACTGAAATGGTCATAACTATCCCTAACGTGTGAATAAGACGGTATGGTTTGGAGTGTAACGGATTAATAGAATGCTCAACAGGGGGCTATGGTTTTAAAGCTAATAAAAAAGCTACCTTGTGGACAAGGTAGCTTTTTTAGGAAGACAATTAACTCAAGTTAATTGCTTATAAAATATAAGTCAGTTTAAAACAATACCCGCGCACGGATAGTGCCTTCAATAGACTTTAATTCAACTAATGCTTCTTCAGCTTGATCTGAATCGACTTCCATTACCACGTAACCAATTTCAGCGGTAGTTTGTAAGTACTGAGCAGCAATGTTAATGCCTTTTTCAGAAAACGCTTGGTTAATTTTAATCAATACACCAGGACGGTTTTGGTGAATGTGCAATAAGCGTGAGGTGCCACTATGTTGTGCTAAAGACACTTCAGGGAAATTAACCGCAGACAGAGTCGAGCCGTTGTCTGAGTATTTGACCAGCTTACCTGCCACTTCTACGCCGATGTTTTCCTGTGCTTCAGCAGTACTGCCACCAATGTGCGGTGTGAGTAATACATTGTCTAAGCCACGTAGTGGAGAGATGAATTCATCATCATTCGACTTAGGTTCAACAGGGAATACGTCAATCGCTGCACCCGCAAGATGTTCTGACTTCAGTGCATTGGCTAAGTCTTCAATATCAACTACGGTTCCGCGAGAAGCATTGATAAAGAAACTGCCTTGACGCATTTGAGCAAATTCAGCTTTAGCGAACATATCTTTAGTTTGCGGTGTTTCTGGTACATGCAGACTGACAACGTCCGCTTGAGCCAATAACTTGTCCATAGAGTGAACTTGAGAGGCATTGCCTAACGGTAACTTATCTTCAATATCGAAGAAAATTACTCTCATGCCTAAGGTTTCAGCCAAAATACCCAATTGAGTACCAATATGACCATAACCAATCACACCTAAAGTTTTACCACGGACTTCAACACTGCCATTAGCACTCTTCAACCAACCGCCACGATGTGACATGGCATTGCGCTGTGGAATGCCACGCATCAGCATGATGATTTCACCAATCACCAATTCAGCAACACTGCGCGTGTTGGAGAAAGGAGCGTTGAAAACTGGAATGCCCAGTTTCTCAGCCGAGGCTAAATCGACTTGGTTGGTACCAATACAAAAACAACCAATCGCAACCAATTTTTCTGCATGATGCAGTACTTCCGCAGTAAGCTGGGTGCGGGAGCGTAATCCAACAAAGTGAGCATCTTTAATTGATGCAAGCAAAGCCTCTTCGCCTAACGAGGCTTTATGGTATTCAATGTTGGTATAACCTGCACGTTCTAGTACATCGACCGCAGTTTGGTGGACGCCCTCCAACAGCAGGATTTTGATCTTATCCTTGTCAAGCGAGTGTTTCGCCATGATATGGGTACCCTCTTATCATTAAATGGTGCTTAAGCTAATGGTTATACTAATGCTTATACTAATAGTTATGATATAAATGCGGACTTCCGGCGCATTATCAAAGTAGCACTTTTTTAAGCGCTTGTAGAGGGCTAGATGGCTAAAGTTTATATTCTAATTTGAGAACAATATCTCATGGAGAGAATTAAGATGAAGAGTAAGGTTATATGGATAGGGATTTATCTATTAGTACTGTTGTGGTCAGTTAGCGCACCTAAAGATATGTTCACTTGGTGGTTAGAAGCTATACCAGCGTTAATCGCATTACCTATTTTATTTTTTAGTCGTAAAAGCTTTCCGCTGACCACGTTAGCTTATGCACTTATTTTAGTGCATTGCTGTGTATTATTTGTGGGTGCGCGTTATACCTATGCCGAAGTGCCGTTATTTGACTGGTTAGCACAAGTGATGGGCAGCGAACGCAATAACTACGATAAAGTCGGCCATTTTGCTCAGGGATTTATTCCGGTAATATTAGCTCGCGAAATATTTATTCGTAAGCAGGTGATGCAAATTGGTGCCTGGTGTCAGTTTTTAGCAGTATGTTTTGTGTTGGCATTTTCAGCTTTTTATGAATTAGTTGAATGGTGGGTTGCCATTGCTACGGGTGAAAATGCCGAGGCATTTTTAGGTACTCAAGGATATGTTTGGGATACTCAATCTGACATGTTTTTAGCGTTAATTGGTGGGGTATGTGGCTTACTGTTGTTATCGTCTCTTCATAATAAACAAATAGCGACCAAAATGGCGCTTAACCAGCCGTCTGCATCATAGGGCTCACTTAGCTTATTCTTCCATAAAATGTGTAAATTTGGCTGCTAGCATTGATGATAAATTGATGATGTTGAGCGAATTGAAAGTATGAGCTTATCAGTCTTGAGTTAGTGATAAAGTCTACGCAAAGTCAGTCAAATTTACTATTCATACTTTAGACTTACATAATAGTCATAATAACTAGCAAATTTTTACTATGCTTGCTGTATAGGAAGGTTTTCATTATAAAAATCGTGATTGATAGTGACCGACTTACCATGATTATCCATTATTTTGGCGAGTCGATTTATCAAGTAACGCGGTTAACGAATAAATAAAGCACATGCTCTAATATAACGACAAAAAGTAAACTATCTGCTCAACCTAGTTCTGAAGGCTAGTAAACGTATTTCATTTACGTATAGTATATAGCCTCAGGATGTGCTCAAGGTATGTTGAGCAATAATGTACTTTTCAGGGAGAAGAGTGATGAGTTCAAATATTGATGAGTTGGTGTTTTTGCACCAAATCGCAGCACCTTGCCATTTAGCTATTTTGGCAGAATCTATCGGTTTAAAAACTCGAATTGTAAAGCACGCTGCTGAGCTTGAGTTAGAAAAAAAATCCAACAACTTTTATCTTGTTTCACAAAAAGGTGCGGCCTTAGACAGTAAGGGCATTCCGTTGTTGGTATCGCGTTTAGTTGAGCATGTCCCTGTAGCATTATACCAAGTTGAACGTGGATCACTTGATCAAGAGTCTGCATTGCTCCTGGGGGTGCGGGGTTTATTATACAGTGACCAACGCATGGATTTAATGCTGACTGGTTTGCGTAAAATGGTTTCTGACGAATTGTGGTATGACCGTCCATTGATCAGTAAAATTTTTAGACGTTTAGTCCAGCAGTTAGATACCAGTGCTGAAATCCCAGCCGATACTGTTGCCATCCTCCAAAGATTGACCAGCCGAGAGAGAACCATTATTCAGCTTGTCTCTAGCGGCGCGCGTAATAAAGAAATTGCTCAGCGCCTGTGTATTAGTGAACATACTGTTAAAGCACATATCTCATCAATTTTCCGTAAAACGGAGTCTCGTAACCGAGTTGAGTTATTGCGTTGGGCACAAACCTATCAAAGCCATTGTGAATTAGTGAGTTAACGTACATATAAATTTATTTAATAACAATAAAAGGAGCTTAGGCTCCTTTTTAATGGGCTACTGTTATTGATCGCGTTTCTCTTTCAAAAAGGTAAGGTAATCAGTACACTGAATTTTCTAATAATGATAATGATGGATATTAAGAATGAGTATTTGGTTTAACACTGTCACTTTAGAAGATTGTGCTCGCTTAGATGCTGGGATGCACGGAAAGGGCACCTTAATGCAAACATTAGGGATTAAGATTACCGAAATTGGTGATGATTATATGGTTGCCACTATGCCTGCTAATCCAGCTGTACATAATCCATTAGGGATAGTTCACGGCGGTGCAAACGTCGCTTTAGCGGAAACAGTAGCCAGTTATGCCGCCAACTTTGTAGTCGACTTTACCCGTTATTATTGTGTCGGCCAAGAAATCAACGCCAATCATTTAAAAGCGTCACGTAATGGTGAGTTAACGGCAACAGCTAAACCTGTGCATTTAGGTAAACGCAGTTCGGTTTGGGAAGTTCTTATTCGTAACAGTGCGGGTGAGCTTTGTTGTATTTCAAGAATGACGGCAGCAGTTGTAGAGCGATAAGCTATTATAGATACTAGAATTCTAGTAATAAATAGGCCTTATAATCAGCGATAGACCAACGTTTTAATTTTGTTGATTCGGTATTATGCATATAAGGCGTTTTGCTTGTTTGAATGTAAAAACAGATGCGTTAAGCAATAAGGTGATTTCATTCACTGACTCACGCTAGCTTAAGGTTGTTACTCGCTTGCATTAGATGTAGGCATATCAAAATAAGGAAAATCCATGGACAGTATCAACATCTGGGAATGGGTAGGGTATTTAGCCTCTGTCGTTGTGGCTATTTCGCTGATGATGTCAGACATTAAAAAACTACGCTGGTGGAATTTAATTGGTGCTGGGTTATTCGTGGCATATGGTCTCGCGATTGATGCTATTCCTGTGGCACTGGTTAACTTTTTTATTGTGCTCATTGATGCTTATTACTTGGTTAAGTTATATCGAGATCCGCCCCCACCAACAGAGTAATTAATCTGTTTATTGTTAAAGTCAAAATGAAGATTTTGGCTTTTTTATTGCCTGTATTTTAAGCGTAATCTGTTCTATCAATCATTGATAAATTCTCTAATCGCCTTTTACTTTTAACGTTATCTATTTTAATCGTTTTTAATAATTCTATTGTACTCCTATTATGTGTCCATCGAATGATGAGTTGAGTGAGGAAAATCATCATGGCAACAGTTTATGACTTAATAGAGCAGTGGTTAGTAGACCGCGCATAGGAGCAACAAATGAATCAAACTAACTATTTAACTAGCCAAAATGGCGCACCAGTAGCAGACGACCAAAACTCAATGTCAGCTGGTGAGCGTGGACCACTGCTTTTACAAGATTGGCATTTAATTGAGAAGCTTGCTCATTTTAACCGTGAACGTATTCCAGAGCGTGTTGTGCATGCTAAAGGAACCGGTGTATACGGTACATTTACACTAACTAAAGATTTAAGTGAATTTACCATAGCGGATCATTTTAATGGTGTAGGCAAGCAGACTGAAACATTCATGCGATTCTCTACGGTAGGCGGAGAGATGGGCTCAGCTGATGCAGAGCGTGATCCACGCGGTTTTGGGCTACGTTTTTATACTGCTCGTGGTAATCATGATATTGTCGGTAATAACACGCCAACATTCTTTATCCGTGATGGTATTAAGTTTCCTGACTTTATTCATACCCAAAAACGTCACCCACAAACTAATTTGAAAGATCCCCAAGCAATGTGGGACTTCTGGGCACTCAATCCAGAGTCGATGCATCAAGTGACTATTTTGATGTCAGACCGTGGTATTCCGGCTAACTACAGACAAATGCACGGTTACGGTTCGCATACGTTTTCGTTCTGGAATGCTCAGGGGGAACGTTTTTGGGTTAAGTTTCACTTTAAATCACAGCAAGGCGTGGTGAATTTAACCGGCGAACAAGCAGATATATTAAAAGGGATAGATCCTGATTCATCACAACGCGACATGGTGGCAGCAATTAATGATGCTAACTTTCCGCGCTGGACTGTAAATGTACAGATTATGCCAGAAGCTGATGCCAATACTTACGCCATTAATCCTTTTGATTTGACTAAAGTATGGCCGCACAGTGATTATCCGTTGATTGAAGTGGGTGAACTTGAGCTAAACCGCTTACCACAAAACTACTTTGCTGAAGTTGAACAAGTGGCATTAGCACCAAGTAACTTAGTGCCCGGTGTGGGTGCATCGCCAGACAAAATGCTGCAAGCACGTTTGTTTTCATATGCAGATGCTCAGCGTTACCGTATTGGTACTAACTACAATCAGTTACCGGTTAACTGTCCGCATGCCGCTAAAGCCAACCATCATCAACGTGCTGGTGCTATGGCAGGAGCTCAGTGTTCTTATCAAGGTAGCCAAACCGGTGGTGATGCCAGTGTTAATTATGGTCCTAACAGCGTTGCACCACTCACTGAAAATGCAAGTTTTGCAGAACCACCGTTACGTTTAGCAGGAGAGGTTGCACGTTTTAGTCGTTATAACCAAGATGACTTTACCCAAGCTGGTAACCTATATCGTATCTTTAGTGAAGCAGAGAAAAATCGTTTAGTGGAAACGATTGCGGGCACACTCAGTCAAACGACCTTAGATGTGCAACAAAAAATGGTGGATCATTTTACTAAAGCGGATGTTGATTACGGTCGACGTGTTAAGCAGGCTTTGGCAAAGTAACCTGTATTTTGCGAAAGAATAAGCGACTATTAATGCCTTAACGCTAACAGATTAGTTGCTTAGTAAAACAGGAAGATAATCATTATCTTCCTGTTTTACTATTCATCACTAATACATGTGGGCGTGTAACCATTTATATGGGTAATATGCACGCTTACCAGTAAATAGGGACTTTTAAGGCACTTTTTCGTGAGTGCTCCATGGCAAACAATAAACTGGTTTCTTTATTGTCTAACCAAGCTTCAATATTAAGCTGATGCTGTGCACTCAAATGCCTTAATATTTTATATGCAGATAACGTACTAATCCCTAACGCTAAGTCTTGCCATGGTGCCCGAAAAGCCTCGCGCTTTTTAGCCGGATACATTTCTCCATAAGCAAACCCAACTAAGATACTTTCATCCAAAGCATCTGCAACATGTTGGTAATCAATACTGTTCATTTCAGCGGTTATCGGCATTGATTTTCCAATACGCTTCCATGAGGCTTGCTGTAGTTGGTTGGCAAATAAACCTAATTCTGGATAATGACGACCCTGGTTTTTGCCGCTTTCAGCTGTTAATAGTAAATCGACTAATGCCAATTGTAATTGACCATACTCAGGTTGTTGCCATATTGAGGCCAATTGAGTTGAAACAGACATTAAGCTGATATGGTTTTCTAGTTGTTGGCAAACAAGGGTTTTATTGTTGATGTTGGCAAGTGGTTTTGCATCGTCTTGTAATAGTAAACAACAACTTTGCAGTGGGCTAACAAATGCCAGAGCCTGCTCAAGATGATCGAATAATGGACTGGTGCGCTGATCTAATAAACCAAATTGATTTAAGGTGAGCCTGAGTAAGCGCACACAGTGGCGTAATTCGCCCCACAAGGCTGATTGTTGATGAACATCACTCGTTGGCAGCGTTAATATATTTTCAATCAATTGCCAGCGCTCAAGACCTGTTTCTAATAATGTGCTCAAGACTTGCTGCATGTTATTGTTTTTAGGCAATGAGACATAATCAATATGTTCAATAGTGAACGGCTTTGATTTACCTGCAAGTTGATAGCCGCGCTGAGCTTTACTTGCTTTCCCTAAGCGAAATGGAACTGATTTAGCGACTTCGATAGCTAATGTTACTAAGGCAGAAGTATCACCAGCGAGTAATTCAAATTCGAGTTCGCATATAGGGTCAACTTTATCATTAGCGATAATTTCACCGACATCTAATGCGACCTCAACGAGACTATCATTGAGGTATATATGCCAAGTTTGACGCTCAAAATTGGTTTCAAAAATACATGTTAACGATGTTGATACCTTGTCGAGATCATTTCCTATTGGCCAAATTTCTTTGGGGAAACGTGACAAGATCGGTGTTTTTTGATCAATGTTGACATTATATTCGGGACGGGAATGGATCCCCCCTACGACACGTCCTGCCGTTTTTATGGTCTGTTCGAGTTGATTATCAAAACCTCTTACACGTAAGCCCATATCCCATCTACGCAGTTGTAAATCGTCGGTATCGAAATATCCGTTGGTGAGTTTTTTCTGCCCTTGTGGGGTCGAATTAGGGTATTCATTCAATATTTTTTTTAATAAATCATGATGTTGTGGTTGAATGAATAGTTTTAACTCTATTTCTGCGTCCATTGACTTTATGTCTGCCTTGTCATTAAATATTCACTAATGCGTCACATTATCTTCATAATGTCATATTGTTGTAATAAAAATCTCTTAGGATAGCGTTGCTCGCATCATATATACTGAGCAACGATAACAGAGAAACTGTCGTACGAAATTAAAAAACACAGTTTCATTATGCGGACGCTTGGGTTAACATGCGCCCGCTTTTTCCAAACTGGAATTTATTAAATAGGTAAACGGCAATGCCAGTAAACTCTATTTTAGGTGTGTTTGCAAAATCACCTCTTAAGCCTTTAGAACTACATATCGACAAAGTACATGAGTGTGCATCACTTCTTGTTCCTTTCTTTGACGCAACCAATTCAGGCGACTGGGATGAAGCGATAAAGATACGTAAACAAATTAGTTTGCTTGAAAAAGAAGCTGACTCACTCAAACGTGAAATTCGCCTGACTCTTCCTGGTGGATTATTCATGCCTGTTGAGCGAACTGACTTGCTTGAGTTATTAACTCAACAGGACAAAATCGCGAACAAGGCAAAAGATATCTCTGGCCGTATTATTGGCCGTCAGTTAGTCCTTCCTCAGCCTATGCAAGATGCCTTTGGTGCTTATCTCAAACGTTGTTTAGATGCGGTATCACTAGCCAAGCGGGCTATTAACGAACTCGATGATTTACTCGAAACCGGTTTCCGTGGTCGTGAAGTTGAGTTAGTTGCCAAAATGATCACTGAATTAGATCTTATTGAAGAAGATTCTGATGATTTACAGATTCAAGTGCGTCGTCAGTTGTATGCATTAGAATCTGAATTGAATCCGATTGATGTGATGTTCACGTACAAAATTATCGAATGGGTTGGAGGTTTAGCAGATATTGCTGAGCGTGTCGGTTCCCGCCTAGAGCTGATGCTAGCTCGTAACTAATCACAAAGGTTATCAAGGAAACAACATGGTTGATGTATTAGTCACCAACGGCCCTATGCTCATTATGATAGCGGCTGCATTTGGATTTTTGATGGCATGGGGCATTGGTGCAAACGACGTAGCCAATGCAATGGGAACCTCTGTAGGTTCTAATGCCATTACCATTAAACAAGCGATTATTATTGCAATGATCTTTGAATTCGCCGGCGCTTTTTTAGCTGGTGGTGAAGTCACGAGTACAATTCGTAAAGGTATTATCGACGCGAGTTATTTTACTGATGTCCCTGAGTTGTTGGTATACGGCATGATTGCCTCATTACTTGCTGCGGGTATTTGGTTAGTTGTAGCGTCAGCGTTAGGCTGGCCGGTTTCGACAACGCATTCAATTATTGGTGCTATTGTTGGCTTTGCCGCAGTGGGTGTTAGTGCTGACTCTGTTGAATGGGGTAAGGTTGGCGGTATTGTTGGTTCTTGGGTAGTGACACCTGCTATTTCAGGTTTTATTGCTTATATCATTTTCCAAAGTGTGCAAAAGCTGATTTTTAATACCGATGATCCGTTAACAAGTGCTAAGCGTTATGTGCCTTTCTACATGGCATTGGCCGGTTTTGTGATGTCACTTGTGACCATTACTAAAGGCTTATCACATGTAGGCATAAACTTTTCAACAGTTGAAGCATATGCTTTAGCAATTGTGGTTGCAGCCGTCGTCGGTCTAGCAGGTAAAATTGCTATTAGTCGTTTAAAAATGAGCGATAAAGCCGATCTAAAAACCCAATATGGTAATGTTGAAAAAGTATTTGCCATATTAATGGTTGTAACTGCGTGTTGTATGGCATTTGCCCATGGTTCAAACGACGTTGCTAATGCGATTGGTCCTTTGGCTGCTGTGGTTTCAGTGGTTGAAAGTGGTGGCGTTATTGGTGCTAAGGCTGTTTTAGCCTGGTGGATTTTACCACTTGGTGCTGTAGGTATTGTGTTAGGTCTGGCTATTTTTGGTCAGCGTGTAATGCAAACCATTGGTAAAAACATCACACATTTAACCCCAAGCCGTGGTTTTGCAGCTGAATTAGCTGCCGCATCGACCGTGGTTATTGCTTCTGGTACTGGTTTACCTATTTCGACAACGCAAACATTAGTGGGTGCTGTGTTGGGTGTGGGCATGGCGCGTGGTATTGCAGCAATCAATATTGGTGTAGTGCGTAACATTGTTGTGTCTTGGGTTATTACTCTACCAGCCGGTGCAGCATTGTCTATTTTGTTCTTCTTCATTATTAAGAACATCTTTAGTTAATTTGACTAAGACGCAATGAAGTATTAGCAGAAATGTGAACGCTGAATGTATTAAAGAAGGAAGTCATATGACTTCCTTCTTGCATTCAGAGCATTTAATAAATAGCATGACAATAAGTTTTCTGAGTTTGGATAAATACCGTGTTAAGAGTACTTTCAATTCTTATATTTTTACTTGCGCCAAGTGGCGTATTTGCAGCGCAAGCCCCAACGCGTTTTATTTCTGATGATGTGTTTACCTATATTCACGGTGGACCGGGTACAGAGTTTCGTATTATCGGTAGTGTTGAAGCAGGTCAGCCGGTCACTTTATTGGATAATACTGAAGGTGATTTTACTCAAATCATTGATCATAAAGGTCGTGAAGGATGGGTATTAACTAGTTTAGTTTCAGATCAGCCTAGTTTTCGTGAACGTTTTCCTGAGATGGAAGCACAACTAAAACAAGCTAATGAGCAATTAAATAATATTACTCAAAATACTGACAATACCGAAGAGTCTTTAACACTGTCTAATGAAAAAGTGGCAGAGTTAAGAGCTGCATTAACTAAAGCGATTAAAGAGCGAGATGATGCTAAGTCAAAGGTGCAACAAGCCGCTGATAATCAACGCTATGAAATGTGGCAGCAAGGTGGGTTAATTGCAGGTATTGGTGCATTGATTGGTATTGTATTGGTGTATTTACCTCGTCCGCAACGTCGTAAGAAAAGCCGTTGGATGTAACATCTCAATGTAGATGAGATTTTTCGGAATATAATGACACGACTTATGTCACTAATTTGATTGTATAAAGGCCAACTATTCAAACGTTGGCCTTTTTTTTTACCTTGCTAATGATGAGATGTAGTCATATTTATTCTTATTTTTTATTTAGTAATAGTTGTTATTTAACAGGTAGTTAACAGTGTTTTGTTGTTGCAGCGTTAATTGTCTAGCACATTGTTTTGACCTATTTCAGTGAACAAAATCAAACAATTATTAGCAAGTTTTCAACTTGAGTGTCCAAGTTCACATTTTGAATGTATAATCGCCGAAAAACCAGATCGTACATTGTATACAAAATAAAATATTCGTGAATACAATGTCCATTCAACAACGATAATAACCATCCTTAACCTGACCCAGATGGAAGCGAATACTATGTTCAAAGCGAGTGAAGTACTGGACGGCCGCTACGACAATGCCACTCTTGAGGAACTGTTTACTGCAGTGACCAACAATTACATTGTCGATGAAGAGCAATACCTGTCTGAATTAATTAAGCTTGTGCCTTCGTCTGAACAAGACATTGAGCAAGTGACTCGTCGCGCCCATGAGCTCGTGAGCAAAGTTCGTCAGTTTGAGAAAAAAGGCCTGATGGTTGGTATTGATGCATTTTTGCAGCAATACAGCTTAGAAACAAAAGAAGGCATTATCTTAATGTGCTTGGCTGAAGCCTTGTTACGTATTCCTGACGCGGCAACCGCGGATGCGCTTATCCAAGATAAACTGTCTGGTGCCAAGTGGGATGAACACCTTAATAAGAGTGAGTCATTACTGGTTAACGCCTCAACATGGGGCTTAATGCTGACCGGTAAACTGGTTAAGTTAGATCGTAATACTGACGGTTCGCCAAGTCATATACTTAAACGTCTGGTTAATCGTGTTGGTGAGCCAATGATCCGCCAAGCCATGCTTGCAGCAATGAAGATCATGGGTAAGCAATTTGTGTTAGGTGAGGACGTTAAAGAAGCACTTAAAAATAGTGAAGCTAAACGTAAGTTAGGTTATACCCATAGCTATGACATGTTAGGTGAGGCAGCATTAACCGCCAATGATGCGCAAAAGTATTTTGACGATTACAGCAATGCTATTCGCGATTTAGGCGAACAGCAATACGATGAAGCGAACTCACCAAGACCCACTATATCAATCAAATTGTCGGCATTGCACCCTCGTTATGAAGTCGCTAACGAGGAGCGTGTATTAAGTGAATTATACGACACAGTTCTTAAGCTGATAGTACAAGCGCGTGAACTTAACATTGGTATTTCTATTGATGCTGAAGAAGTTGACCGTGTTGAATTGTCATTGAAGTTATTTAAGCAGCTTTATCAGTCAGAAGCCGCTAAAGGCTGGGGCTTATTAGGCATTGTGGTGCAAGCTTATTCTAAGCGTTGTTTACCGGTGTTGTGTTGGTTGACGCGTCTTGCTAAAGATCAAGGCGATGAAATTCCGCTGCGTTTAGTTAAAGGTGCTTATTGGGACAGTGAGCTTAAATGGGCACAACAAGCGGGCGAGGGTGGTTACCCACTGTATACCCGTAAAGCCGGTACTGACGTGTCATATCTTGCTTGCGCACGTTATTTGCTGTCTGACGCCACTCGAGGGGCGATTTACCCACAATTTGCCACCCATAACGCTCAAACCGTTGCCAGCATTGATGCGATGGCAGGTGATCGTATATATGAGTTCCAACGTTTACACGGCATGGGGCAAGAGCTTTACGACACCATGCTTGCAGAAAGCGGAGCTAAAGCGGTACGTATCTATGCCCCCATTGGCGCCCATAAAGACTTACTGCCGTATTTAGTACGCCGTTTACTTGAAAACGGTGCCAATACCTCATTTGTGCATAAACTGGTCGACCCTAATACGCCGATTGAAAGCTTAGTCGTTCATCCATTGGTGACGCTATTAGGTTACAAGTCGTTAGCGAATCAAAAAATTGTTAAACCTGCTGATATTTTCGGTGCAGAACGTAAGAACTCTAAAGGATTAAACATGAACATTATTTCTGAGTCAGAGCCATTTTTTGCTGCACTGGATAAATATAGTGATACTCAATGGACTGCGGGTCCATTGGTAAACGGCCAAACCTTAACGGGTGAAGTCCAAACTGTTGTTAGCCCATATGATACTTCGCTAACCGTCGGTACCGTGGCTTTTGCAGATGCAAATGCAATTGAGCAAGCCATTGCTGGTGCAGATGCTGCTTTTGGTAGTTGGGTTCGTACGCCTGTTGAAACTCGAGCGAATGCACTACAGAAATTAGCTGATTTATTGGAAGAAAATCGTGAAGAGCTGATTGTATTATGTACCCGTGAAGCGGGTAAGAGTATTCAAGACGGCATTGATGAAGTTCGTGAAGCAGTCGATTTTTGTCGTTACTACGCGGTACAAGCTAAGAAGATGATGGCTCAGCCTGAATTACTTCCTGGCCCGACAGGCGAGTTGAACGAACTGTTTTTACAAGGCCGCGGAATTTTTGTGTGTATTAGTCCCTGGAACTTCCCGTTGGCGATCTTCTTAGGCCAAGTATCTGCAGCACTTGCCGCGGGGAATACTGTTATTGCCAAGCCTGCGGAGCAAACCTGTTTAATCGGTTATCGTGCAGTACAACTTGCGCATGAAGCCGGTATTCCTACCGATGTATTACAGTTTTTACCAGGTACTGGCGCTGTTGTTGGTTCTGCAATCACTGCAGATGAACGTATTGGCGGTGTGTGTTTTACCGGCTCTACTGGCACCGCTAAATTGATTAACCGCACTTTGGCAAACCGTGATGGCGCAATTATTCCATTAATTGCTGAAACCGGTGGTCAAAATGCCATGGTTGTGGACTCAACATCACAACCAGAGCAAGTTGTTAATGACGTAGTTTCTTCATCGTTCACCAGTGCTGGTCAGCGTTGTTCGGCATTGCGAGTCTTATTTTTACAAGAAGATATTGCAGATCGCGTGATTGAAGTGATGAAAGGCGCCATGGAGCAATTAGTGATTGGCAACCCAAGTTCAGTTAAAACTGACGTGGGACCAGTGATTGATGCCACTGCCAAAGCAAACTTGAATGCCCACATTGATCATATCAGCCAGGTCGGCAAGTTAATTAATAAACTTGAGTTACCAGCGGGTACTGAAAACGGCCATTTTGTAGCGCCTACAGCCGTTGAAATTAGTTCTATTAAGTTACTCGAAAAAGAACATTTTGGTCCTATTTTGCATGTTATTCGTTATAAAGCGGCTGATTTGGCAAAAGTGGTTGATGAAATCAACAGCACAGGTTTTGGGTTAACCTTAGGTATTCACAGCCGTAATGAAGGCCATGCTTTGTCGCTTGCTGACAAAGTAAACGTAGGTAACGTGTACATTAACCGTAACCAAATTGGCGCCGTTGTTGGCGTGCAACCATTTGGTGGTCAAGGTTTATCGGGCACGGGTCCTAAAGCGGGTGGCCCGCATTATTTAACTCGTTTTGTGACCGAAAAAACGCGTACTAATAACATTACCGCGATTGGTGGTAATGCGACATTATTGTCACTGGGTGATGCTGAAGAATAAGCCTGAAGTACTTGCATTAAGCCCACTTGCTCGTGGGCTTTTTGTTATCTCTAGTTTAGGTTAGTTAATGATGGCCCTGGATATCATTGCGTTGTAAACCACGACTGACATTTCTACACAGTTTTCCAAAGCGACTAATATCGCCAAACGAAGGTATAACGCCTTGAGCAATGGCTGCGTCCCAATAGTTCATTTCTGCATCAACAAGGTCGAGCAACTTTTTAGGGCAGCCCACACAGTTGTTGGTTGGGCCACAACTAAATATACCGGGTTGATCAAGCGGCAAAGAGGTTTTGACTTGATCAAGGAGCTGCTTCATCGCGCTCACTCTGTCTGGTTTACGTTCCATAGCCTCACCTCTATATAAGTTAGAGAATCCTTGTCAGCGTAACAAATTGGCATTAGGTTATGATTAACTTACATCAATTTTTTAGTGAATAAAGAGAGTTAAATAGATAAATTGATTATGGTTATGTAAATTATTTGTAGCAGTTTTCAGGTTTTAGAATAAAAAACACTCCGGAAGCAAAGAAGTCTAGACGTCTAGATTGACAGTGGTGAAGAGTTCTCTTATTCTTGGCACAACTTGTTATGATGTGACTGCAATATTTAGCACCGTTGAACGTGTTGTTAAATAATCACCGATGACCGAGATTGTGTCGTACTCGCTTTTCTCATCCAACAATCCCTATTCGTTAAGATAAAGAGAGATCATTTTGACCAAAGCTACTTCATCAGTTACCACGGCAGGAAACAGCCCGGCATCGTTTGTGGCGTTATTGCCATTATTTTTATTTTTAGGATTATTTATAGGCGCAGGCTTATATTTTCAAAGCCAGGGCGTTGATTATGCGTTCTATCAATTACCCAGTGTGATTGCGATTTTACCTGCCATTGTGTTGGCGGTGCTGTTATCGAAACAGAAAATCAACAGTGCGATAGAAACCTTTATTGAAGGTATTGGCCACAGCAATATTATTGCTATGTGTTTAATTTATTTATTGGCAGGCGCATTTGCTGCAGTGGCTAAAGCCACTGGTGGCGTTGATGCTACCGTTGCACTTGGTCTGTCGTTTATTCCATCAAATTTACTATTGCCTGGTTTCTTTGTTATTGCTGCTTTTATAGCGACTTCAATGGGCACATCTATGGGCACCATAGCAGCAGTAGCACCAGTGGCATTAGGTGTTGCAGACCAAGCACAAATTGATTATGCCTTAATGGCGGGTGCGGTGATGTCTGGTGCATTATTTGGAGACAATTTATCGATTATTTCAGATACCACGATTGCGGCAACACGTACTCAAGGTTGTGAAATGAAAGACAAGTTCCGTGAAAACTTAGTGTTTGCAATTCCAGCGTCGCTCCTCACCTTGATTGCTTTTTCGATTGTCGGTCAAGGGCAAGCGGATATTGCTGCTCAGGACATTGAAATCTTAAAAGTATTACCGTATTTAACCATTCTGGTATTAGCTGTGGTGGGTTTAAACGTTTTTGTGGTGTTGTCGCTAGGGATTGTACTTGCAGGCATGACAGGCGTACTGACTTCAGAATATAGCGTTATTCAATTTGGTAATGATATTTATACTGGTTTTACCAATATGCAGGAAATTTTTATTCTGTCGATGTTAGTCGGTGGTTTAGCGGCGTTAATGCAGCAGCAAGGTGGATTAACCTTTGTCAGTAAACAAATTGAGGGCTTGATCAGCCGTTTTTCAAAAGCTAATGGCGAAGCATCAAGTCGTGCAGCAGAGTTAGGCATGGCAGCGATTGTTGCCGCGACGAATACCTGTGTTGCTAACAATACAGTATCAATAGTGGTCACAGGTGACATTGCGAAAGAGCTTGCTGAAAAACATGGCGTATCGCCAAAACGAGCTGCCAGTATTTTAGATATCTTCGCATGTATTATTCAGGGATTAATTCCGCATGGCGCCCAAGCATTATTAATTGCCTCGGTGTTTACCATTAGTCCATTAACCGCAGTGTCTAATGCTTGGTACTGTATGATTTTGGCCGTTATTGCGGTGATTATTGTGATATTTCGTAAACGTACTTAAATTGGTTACAGGGTAAATCACACTGTCGCTTGGTTTAACGAGATTAAGTTTAAAGTGACTATTTAGTCCGCTATAGCAAATAATGCCTAGTCAGCCATGATTGGGCATTTTTATTTTTGGTTTAAATTTTGGTTTAAGTTAGGGCTTAGGTTTAGTTTTTGGGTTATGTGATTATCGGCTTTTACTTTTTTGCTTTCCGCGTTAACATTCTCATTCCATTTTTGACATAAGTATCGATCAGTGACAGATAGAGTCCGTAATTATGATTTACACCTAGTGATTGTATTTATGTCATTGGCAGCGGCTGCAATCTGCTCTTTTGGCGTAGGAAGTGCGTTGATAGTACAAGCCGATGGTATAAGCTTAGACATGTTGATGATCCGCCCTGATACGCTTGGTAATTATATGCATTCGTCGTTTGCAATCGTGTTTAATTTATCACTATTAGCGGGTGGCTCATGCTTCTTACTCGCCATGGTGGCGGTGTTTAATACCTTTCCTGATTTACTGAGCCGTTACATTGCCATTATTGGTGGTGTAGTTGGTGTTAGTATTGTGCTAATGGGTGTGTTTCCGATTAACTTTTTAGACTTACACCGTAAAGCGTCGACGCTTTATTTATTCAGTACCATTTTTTTGCATTGTATTTGCCTACTTGATTACTTTAAACCTGGCAGCACGATGACCAAGCGAATGCTTAGTTTGAGCATTATTTCAATATGCAGTGGGTTATTATTATTGACGCTGTTCGATTGGAGCCAGTTGGATTTTGCTGAGTGTTCGGCCGATTTACCTCAGTATTGTATCGTGTCCTCAGCCATGTGGACATTAACGCAAGCGAATATTCTATGGTGTATCTGTCTTGGGTTAAGCCTGCTGTCAACCATTAAAACTCAACAACATAACGTGTATCAATTTCTCGAAACCCGTTAACGTCTATTTATTCCTGCTTGAGTATTATCTATGACATCAATGCGATTAAGTCATTATTTGGCTGTATGTGGTGTGGCGTCAAGACGCCAAGCTGCACGACTTATCGACACTGGTCGAGTGAGTATTAATCATCAATTAGCTAAACACACTGACCGAGTTAACTTTTGTGAAATTGAGACAATTCTAGTAGATGATAAACCGATCCTTGCTGTGCAAGATAAACAGTATTGGCTATATCATAAGCCTGTTGGAATTGATTGCCGTTTATTAGTTGATGATCCCCACAGCTTACTGCATGTATTACCTGAGTTACCAAGGTTGTATCCTGCAGGGCGTTTGGATAAAGATTCTCGTGGTTTGCTACTACTCACTAATGACGGTCAATTAACGCAAGCGCTAATGCATCCCGATTATTATCATCCTAAGACATACGTGGTCCAAGTTGATAAGCCAATTAGTACCAGTTTTTTATCGATGATGGCAAATGGGGTTAGTTATGGTGATGTGCAAACTCGATCATGCGATATTCGGCCATTGAGCTTAACGGCTGAAGAAGACAGGTTTGAGATTGTATTAACCCAAGGATTAAATCGACAAATACGCCGTATGTGTCAAACGTTAGGTTACAAAGTGATTGATTTAATGCGAACTCAATTACTCGATATACGTATTGATGAGCTTGCAGAAAAAACAATGCGGCCATTAACGGCCGCAGAGTTATTGAGTCTTAAACGTGCAGTAAACTGAGCGTTATCTAACGATTTCCATTTCAGCTAATAAGTTGTCAGCATTATCTAAATACTGCATTACCCATAGCATGTAGCGGCTGTCTACTTGGATAGAACGGTTACTTTGTGCGTCGTATCCCCAGTCACCAATGATACTTTCGTACACACCATCAAACAGTAAACCCACTAGTTCAGCTCGGCCGTTTAAGGTTGGTGAGCCTGAGTTACCACCCGTTGTGTCTAGGGTAGATAAGAAGTTAACCGGTACAGAGTCAACCGCTTTGACGTAGTAATCGCCGTATTGCTTTTGTTTAATCAGCTCAAGTTGTTTAGCTGGCGCATCGAAAGGATCAACACCAGTGTCTTTGGCTAAAATGCCTTCTAAACGTGTAAAAGGCACCGCCACTAAACCATCCTGTGGAGAATAACCTTTAACGTTACCTACCGTTACACGCAGGCTTGAGTTTGCATCAGCATAAACAGGTTTTCCTAACTCGCGATTGTAAGCAATGATAGCGTCCATATATTGTGGACGTACTTTCATTAAGTCACCTTCTAATTGCTTTTTCTCTTTCTCGCGCGCCATGTCAGCATCAAAGGTCTGTACTGCAAATTGAATGAATGGGTCGTTAGATGCTTTAAAGTCGGCAACCGATTTGTTCATCCATGCTAAGCGAGTTTCTTTGTTATTTAGCTTGGTGTTGGCGTACATTTTATCGAGTGTTTTAGCTAATGCTTTAGCATCGAACTTGCTGCTAATACCAAATGCTTTATCTAAAGCGGCTAAATGCTGCTCTGCAGGTAATGCAGCATAACGTGTCAGTAAATCGGCTAGCAGGGCTTTATCGACACTGGCGGCATAACGGCGATCAATACGTTCCATGCTTGAAGTGAAGTTGGTCATGTCACGTTCTTGGTAGCCTGGTTCTCGTGCCATATCAGCTAAGGTTTTCTCATTAGCTAAGCGATACAAATCACGAGCGGTAGTGACCATAGTGGTGTAACCGATGTAACCTAATAAAATGTCACGTTGCTGATTTTGCTGACTCTTAGCCACTAACTTTTCTAAGCTTGATAGTGTTTCGCCATACTGCTGTTGGCGCTTTTTATCTTTGCCGATCCAGTTGGCTAAATCGCTCTCTATTTTCTCACGATCAGCGAGCATGGTTGATTTTCCATAATACTCAATCATCGAGGTAAAGTTTTTGGCATAATTGGCTAAACCGGCAATCAAGCTTTCGTATTTAATCCGCTCGTCGCTGCCTTCTGAGGCGGTTTCTTTGATGATGCTAATCATGCGCTCTTGCAGGACTTTGCCTTCTGGATAAGCCCAATTAAACTGATTGTTCACTTCATCGGCAGTGCGGTATCGGTTGGTACGGCCAGGATAACCAGCAACCATGACAAAGTCGCCATCGCTAACGCCTTTAGCTGATACTTTTAAAAAGCTTTTTGGCTCGTACGGTACATTGTCTTTGCTAAAATCGGCAGGCTTGCCGTCTTTAGATACGTAAGCACGATAAAATGAGAAGTCACCGGTATGACGAGGCCACATCCAGTTATCGATATCACCGCCGTATTTGCCCACACTAGCGGCTGGGTTATAGGCTAAACGCACATCACGAATTTCTAACTGCTTAACAAGATAATATTCTAGGCCGCCATGGAAACTATACACTTGGCAACGGTAACCATCCTCTTTTTCACATTCAGCAACTAAGGTTTTTTCTTGTAGTTCTATACCTTTATAAAACTCATTGCCCACTTTATCCATCTGGTTTGCTTTAACTTTATCGGTAACATCGGTTACTGCTTCAGTTACAAAAATACGTGAACCAGGTGTCGCCGGTAATTCTTCGGCGTAAGTTTTAGCTAAAAAGCCGTCTTTAAGGAGGTTTTTTTCTGGGGTGGAGTTGTACTGAATTGAGCCATAGGCACAGTGATGGTTGGTAACTACCAAACCTTTTGGTGACACAAATGATGCGGTACAACCACCCAGGCTGATAACGGCATTCATTGGGAATTCAGTTAATTTTGAAATTGAATCAGCGCTTATTTCTAAGCCTTTTGCTTTAAGTTCATCAGCCATTGCGGGAAGTTGATGTGGTTGCCACATGCCTTCATCTGCCGCAGCGCCAAAGCTGGCTGCCATTGCGACAGTTAATAACCATTTTTTCATTATAATAATTCCATTTGGGGTGTTCACGGGTAATCAATATTGCCGTCAGTCGTGTCGATTTCTTGTTTAATCATCTAGGTCAATGTTGGCGGACTATAAAAACGTCGGACCATAAAAACAAAAAAGTCAGGCTAAGCCTGACTTTAACAAAAGTTTTACTATCTTAACAGCGTTTGAAAAACTCGCTTACAAATCCATTTTATCAGTCGTCCGATTTAGGCTAATGCTACCATCAACTGCGCCACAACAATTAATGTGCCGAGCAATCCTGCGGCGATCAGCCCTAATGTGCCGCCAGAAACTTGATAACCGCCTAATTGCTGTGAGCGTTGCTTTAATGCCATCGCAATGGGTAAATAGATAATCATCACCACCAATGGAATGGCAGCAAAACCTAGCACTTTGAAAAATCCGTCTGGGTAGTAAAGCGCACATAACAGTGGTGGTATAAATGTTATTAACCATGTTTTAGCACGACCAACAGCGTCATCTTTAGCTCGGGTCAGTTCGGCGACATAATCAAATAGGCTCATGGTGACACCCAAAAATGAGGTCACCAATGCAAGGTTGGCAAATAGATCAATTGCTTGGCTGATAATGTGTGACTGGGCTAAACCTTGTAAAGCAGCAACCAGTTTAGGCAGTGAACCACCAAAGCTGTGAACTGTTTCGCCACCTAAAGAACCTAGCGTTACGAGCAACCACAGGATGTAACAAACCAGTGGAATGGTCGAGCCTATTAATAACACTTTTCTAAGTGATGCAGCATCACCCTCTAAGTAGCGCACAATGGTGGCAATACACACGTGGAAACCAAATGAAGTGAATACTACCGGGATAGCTGCTAACCATAATTGTTGTAAAGCGGTGCCCGATGCCACATCGGTTGAGTAATTGTTTAATGCACTGATTAAATTAACGTCTGGTAATAGAAATGCCACCACAATGACAAGCAGCACCACCATAGAAGTAAATAAAATACGTGATACTTTATCAATCCATTTAACACCAATGGCAATCAAGCCACCAAAAATAACCGTAAAAAGTATGACGGCGACTTGGTTGCTCATGTTAATGCCGATGGGTTGTAAACGGGTTTCTAATAGCGATGACCCTCCCATTAGATACACCATGGTTAAGGCGAATAATAAGCTAAGGAATGAGCCTCCTTGAATGAGTTGGCCGACTTTGCCCAGTGTTTTACCAGTAATGGCATGGACGTTATCGCCGACACCACTGTGAAGATTAATTTCTAACATCAGTAACGAGGTGTAAGCCGATAAACCCCAAATAACCACTAATAAGATTAATGCGGGGATCATCCCCAAAGCTGCTGTTGCTAATGGTAGCGCTAGCATGCCTCCGCCAATTGCCGTTCCCGCGACAATCGAAATAGAACCTAAAGTTTTAAAATTCACAGAAAACGTCCTGTTTAATTATTATTTTATTTGTGTCGGACATTAGCAGAAGGGTGACAGAGCAGGCAAGGATCTTTGACTGTTAAAGGCTAACAGCTATGTTTATAAACAATTACACAACAATCGACCAAACTTTTTTACACGTGATTTTTGCAATAGTGTAGCATTACGGCGTTACTGTTAAGGCTTAGGTGTTTTTATGCCAAATTTACAATGTAAAATGAGTGCGTTGAATAAAATTATTTAATCGTTATAATGCGACTTGTTTTAGGGGAGTAGCTAATCTTGTTTTGCTGTTATGGCACACAAGATGTCTGTATCAACATAATTGGCCTCATGCCATGGTGCAGACAGTAACACACTGTATATCAGTGATTTACCAAGCGAGACCTAAGCACAGTAACTGCATCAAGGGGTATGCGGTGGCTTGTGCTTAGTTGTCATTTACCCCTAGGAATATCACATTGGAAGCTTTATTCGCCTCAACTCTCACAGTTGCCATCGCTGAAATAGGCGACAAAACTCAATTATTAGCTTTACTGCTCGCGGTGAGATTTAGCAATAAAACCGCTATTATCTCAGGCATTTTGCTTGCCACATTATTAAATCATTTTCTTGCCGCATGGTTAGGTCAATGGGCAATTGCGTGGATTGATCCACAATGGACGACCTATTTGGTGGCCGGGTCATTTTTTGCTATTGCACTATGGGTCCTTATACCCGATAAAATGGATGATGATGATAATCGCTTCTATAAACTCGGTGCTTTTTCTGCAACGTTTATTTTGTTTTTTATTGCTGAAATAGGGGATAAAACTCAAATTGCGACGGTGGTCTTAGCGGCAAAATACCAAGCACTGACATGGGTTGTCATCGGCACGACATTGGGAATGTTAATTGCTAATGTCCCCGTTGTGCTGGCTGGGCATTTTAGTGCTAACAAATTGCCCATGAAACTGATTCATCGCGGTTGTGCTGTGTTGTTTGCGCTACTTGGGGTCGCTACATTGCTGTGGTAAAAGGAGGTTCCATACCGATAACCAAGTTTTTGATGCAGATACTGCCTGTGGGTTGCCCTAGGTTGTTGCCATTGCTTTTTTGTGCAGTCCGGCACACACTTCATTTTATGATTGGTTAAAATGTAAGCATGCATAGCTTTATGGATAGGCGCGTGCATGTAAATGTGTAATCGCATAGTAAACGGATAGTAAAGGAGTCACGATATGGATATGAAGAAACATGGTTTATCGATAGGCATAAACCGAATTGAAAGTGTGTTTTTTGTGACATTAAAAGCCATTGGTACATTAACCCACGAAGACTATCTCGTCATTACCCCTATGCTAGAGGGGGCATTAAGCCAAGTTGATCAGCCTAAAGTGAGTTTATTTCTTGATGCTACCGAGCTTGACGGCTGGGACTTACGCGCCGCTTGGGATGATTTAAAGCTGGGATTAAAGCACAAATCTGAGTTTGAAAGAGTGGCCATTTTGGGCAATAAAGATTGGCAAGAATGGGCGGCCAAAATTGGTAGTTGGTTTATTGCGGGTGAGATAAAATATTTCGAAGATGAAGATGACGCCTTGAAATGGCTTCGATATTAATATGATGTTCAAGCTCAGTTGCTCTCGAACGATGCAAAGGTCTTTAGCGTTGTGATGGCGTCATTAGCCCTAGGAACAGATTTTCTAGGGCTTTAACCATTTATGCCGTGGTATTAACATTATGACCACTGTTGCCAACGGGCTGCGGTGCAGGTGGCTGAGCCGCTTCAATGAGTTGTAATGCCATTTGACCTTCAACTTTTTGCTGTTCTTTAGCCATTACGGCCACTTTTAAGCTGCTGCCAGAATCAATTGTTGTTGGCATTGAAGACGGTGAATTAATACTAATTGACATGGTTAACCTTAATATAAAGTCGGATGGTAATAATATATCGGCTGAAAATCAAAATGCTTGACTCATTTTTGTTAAAAAGCATTCGTTGGAATTTTTTGATTATAGGTTGCGCACAACCAATGTTATAATTAGCTCATATTATTGGTTAGTGGAGTGAAGCCTATGTCTAGTAAAGTGCTTACTGAGTCTCAATTACCTTCAGCGCAAAATCCGCTAGCACTTGAAAACCAAGTGTGTTTTTCATTGTATAGTGCGACTAATGCGATGATCCGTGCATATCGACCATTATTGGATGAGTTATCGCTAACTTATCCGCAGTATCTAGTGATGATGGTACTTTGGAAAGAGCCGGGGATCAGTGTTAAAACCTTAGGTGAGAAATTACATCTTGATTCTGGAACATTAACACCCTTGCTAAAGCGTCTAGAAAGCAAAGGCTTAGTGAGCCGTGGCCGTAGTGAATTAGATGAACGCGTGCGAGTGTTACATGTTACTGAGCAAGGCCAACAATTACATCAGCAAGCGTTGAGTATTCCTGAACAGATGCGTTGTAAAGTGGGTGGCACTATTGAAGACTTACAACAATTAAAGCAACTGTGTGATCAAGCATTTACCATGTTAAATTCCGGAGAGGCGAGCAGCTGTGAAATGTGATTATTTTGAGCGTGGCGATTGTTTGTCATGCCGCAATATTCAACTACCTATGGTTGAGCAAGTGAGTGTAAAGCAACAACAGTTAATCGATTTGTTTCGTGGCATTTCAGTTAAGCAATGGCTAGCGCCGATATTAAGCGCAGAATCAGGTTTTCGTAATAAAGCCAAAATGGTCGTTTTAGGTGCCGCTCACAAACCTATTTTAGGTTTGGTTAATCCTAAAGGGGAGCCGGTCAGTCTATGCGACTGTTCGTTATACCCTAAAGATATGCAATTATTGTTACACCGTTTAGAACGATTTGTGCAGCAAGCTGGTATACCGCCTTATCGGGTCGATAAAAGCAAAGGCGAGCTAAAATTTATTTTACTGACTCGCAGCCAAAGTAGTGGCCAGTTTATGCTGCGTTTTGTATTACGCAGTGATCAAGCCATCGTGAGAATTGAACGAGAATTACCTCAATTATTACAAGAGTTTCCCGAAATTACCTTAGTCTCGGCCAATATTCAGCCAATCCACATGGCGATTCTTGAAGGCGAAAGGGAAATATTTTTAACGGAAACGACACGATTAGAAGAACAACTTAATAATGTACCGTTGTTTATACGGCCAAAAAGCTTTTTTCAAACGAATCCTGAAGTCGCCGCCCAGTTGTATCAAATAGCGAGGGAGTGGGTTACTGAATTCAAACCGAACTATATTTGGGATCTATTTTGTGGCGTCGGTGGATTTGGGCTGCATTGTGCTGACAGCAATATCCGTTTAACTGGGATTGAGATCGAATCTGAAGCAATAGAATGTGCCATCTTGTCAGCAACTAAACTAGGGTTTACCCAAGTGGATTTTAGCGCACTTGATTCAACTCATTTTGCCAAAGGACAATCTGCTCAAGATAAACCAGATCTTATTATTGTAAATCCACCTCGGCGCGGATTAGGAAAATCATTATGCGACTCACTGAGTGAGTTTGCACCTAAAGCAATCGTGTATTCTAGTTGTAATCCACACACCTTAATGAGCGATTTAGAGTACATTACGGGTTATCAAATCACCAAAGTTCAAATGTTTGATATGTTTCCTCATACTGATCATTTTGAAGTATTGGTTATGCTAGAACAGCTGTAATAGTCTTTGCTATCAATTAAGGTATTTTAAAAATCGTAATTAAGTACTCGTTTGGTGTCGCTAAGTTATGGGCTATATCGAGCAAAGGTAGCAGTTAGATAGTGGTGTATATTGTCATCATAAAAATGTCATCTTAATGTCATAACATTGTTTATTCACATAAAAAAGGTACTAGGACGATGTGGCAAATTTTCAGTCGCTTTTTAGCGTTAGGGTTAATCAGTTTCGGTGGCCCTGCGGCTCACATCGGCTATTTTAGAAAAGCATTTGTTGACGACTTACAATGGCTAGATGGTAAACAATATTCAAGTTTTGTTGCTCTGAGTCAGTTTATTCCAGGGCCAGGCTCAAGCCAGATAGGGTTTGCAATTGGTTATCATCGAGGTGGTTTACTGGGCGGATTAGCCGCCTTTTTAGGTTTTACTTTACCGTCTTTTTTACTGATGTTTTTATTTGCTGTGACCAGTGCACAATGGCTGGAGATAACGGCCGTAGAGGGTGCTATTCATGGCCTAAAATTACTAGCAGTAGTGGTTGTAGCTGATGCCACCTTGTCAATGTTTAATCAATTCTGTCAACGAAAAACCGCTAAAATAGTAATGGCTGCCACCGCAGTTGCTATCATATTAATGCCTTCATTATTAATGCAAATTGGCGTACTAGTTGTGGCTGCTATTATTGGCGTCATGTTAATGACTCGAGGTGACAGTATTACGCCAGATACACCTGCAATCGAGCTTAATTATGCTTGGTTAGCATTATTTATTATTGGTATAGCTGCTTCTATATATTTGATCAATCAACCTGATAGTCTTGGACAGATTTTTGCGCAATTCTTCCAAGTGGGCAGTTTAGTGTTTGGCGGTGGACATGTGGTATTGCCTTTGCTTGAAACCAGCGTCGGTGAATACATTACCCCAGATCGATTTTTAACTGGCTATGCACTTGCGCAAGCCATTCCTGGCCCTATGTTTACTTTAGCGACCTTTTTAGGGGCAGATTTATGGTTAGAGTCTCCTATTCTGGGCGCGTTGGTCGCAACGTTAGCTATTTTCCTTCCTGGTTTTTTATTGATGCTGGTGGGCTTAAAAAGTTGGCATTCTATAAGCCAACACCCAGCCATTGCTGGCGCTCTCGCTGGGGTAAATGCTGCCGTTGTTGGTTTATTGCTTTCAGCACTTTATCAGCCGGTGTTTACTAGTGCGGTAATCATGCCACTGGACATGGCGTTAGTGATTATTGGTTTTAGTCTATTAAAGGTCTTTAAGCCTGGTCTTGTATGGTTGGTAATAGGATTTGCTGCAATGGGCAGTGGATTGTCGATGTTGTAAAAAGCTGTTGTATTGTATATTTTTGCGACATGTTTCACTTTATTGGGCTGTAATTGTTCGTTAGTTAGTGTAAACATCTATAATAAATAGACTATTATATTAAATAGACCATTACCCTAAAAAGGCTTGCCACTATGCTGAGATCTTCCCTACGCAATAAACTACTGGGGTTATCGTTAATTCCACTATCGTTGATCCTCATTGTACTACTGAGTATTTTTTATGTTAATGAAGAATCGTCTTTAACCAAGGATATTGATAACTTTCGCAGTGAATTAATTTCAGAGCGTAAAAACCAACTAAAAGAAGCTGTTCAGATTGCACAAGGAGTCGTTGAGTATCAACTTGCTTTGGGGAGCAATGGTAATGTCAATGGAGCCTTACGAGATTTACGCTTTGGCAGTGCAGGCTATTTCTTTATGTATGATGATGCCGGCGTCAATATTTTTCATCCGACTATGCCTGAACTTGAAGGCCAAAACAAAATTGATATGGCCGACCCTAATGGAACCAAAATTATTGTTGGGCTATTAGATGCGGCTAAATCGGGTACTGGTAATTTTTCTTATTATTATAAAAAACCGGGTAGCGAGCAGCTTGTTGAAAAACTCGGCTTCGCAGTAATGATCCCCAATACCAATTGGATGTTAGGCTCGGGCGCTTATATTGATGATATTGAAGAGTCTATTGTTGGTTATGAAACTTATAAAACAGAAGAGATGCATCAAAAAGCATTCATGTTCCTATTAATTGCTTTAGGTCTTACTGGTATTACTGCTTTTGGCGTGGTGCTGATGGCCCATAAAATGGTGGTGCCAATTCAAAATATGGCTACATCGCTTAATGACATCGCTAAAGGTGAAGGTGATTTAACCAAACGTTTAGATATCACTAGCATCGATGAAATTGGGCAGTTAGGCAGCGCATTTAATCTGTTCATCGACAAATTACAGCATATTATGGGTGATGTTGCTGGTGCGACCGACAGGGTTAAGCAAGCAGCTCAGAGTATTAATGGTCAAACAGTGTCAATGACAGAACAACTCTATAATCACAATAATGAAATTGACCAAATTGTCACCGCAATCACAGAAATGTCGGCGACAGCACATGACGTGGCCCATAATACTAATATGGTAGCGGAAGCCACACATGCTGCCTCTGATAATGTTACGAAAGCGCAAGATTGTGTCGATACCTCATTAACGGAAGTGTCTAATTTAATGAGTCAAATTGACAATGCTGCGGCCAATGTGAAGTCATTAAGTGAACAATCTAAGAAAATTAACTCGGTGCTAAGTGTGATTGGTGGGATTGCTGATCAAACCAATTTACTGGCATTAAATGCGGCAATTGAAGCCGCGCGAGCCGGCGAGCAAGGTCGAGGTTTTGCGGTTGTTGCTGATGAAGTGAGAAACTTGGCCAGTCGAACCCAAGCCAGCACGGTTGAAATTAATGAAATGCTGTCTGAACTGCATAAGCTAGTGACCCAAACGGTACAAACTATGGAAGAAAGCCAAGTGAGTTGTTTGAGTTCGGTGGAGTCTTCTAGAGCGATTTCTGAAAGTTTAGGCGCAGTAACATCGTCAGTGACCAGCATTAATGACATGAGTACTCAAATAGCCACCGCTGCAACGGAACAAAGTTCTGTGACCGAAGAAATTAATCGTAATATCAATTCAGTGCAAGAGATTGTTAATACGTTATTGGTGGCCAGTCAAGATGCGTCCGGTATGAGTAAAACCGTTGCGGATGATGGTCAGACGTTAGCGGAGTTAGTGGGTCAATTTAAAATATAATGTTGACTTGGTAGGCAATTAAAAATGAACCCGAAGTGGTTCATTTTTTTTAGTCGCTTTTTTAATCTAACCCAGAGTCAGATCTTGAATTTAAATATTCTTAACTTGGAGTGGGGTGTTAATATAACCATAAATATCAAGGCTTTAGTTATCAACCGCTATCAAGCCTGTCATATGTTTTGCTAACAAAGCGAATGGGCGTGTCAATAGCAGGCCTATTGTAAGTCTTCTTGTGTAAAGAATAACGCAGTGAGCAAGGCAAAGGGCTGTTTGAGAGGCATTTGCTATCCCGAGTTCTGGTTAAATAGTAATAAGCTGTTCATTTCATTTATCCATTCGCGGTTAAGCGTTTTTCTCGATGTTGATTTGATGAAATATATTCGTCATTTGTTTATTAATAATCGCCCTTCTGGTCTAGGTTTAGTGCCTATCATGGGGTAAAATGCGCCGTTGCACCTTTTGTTAACCGCTAAATTTAAGTTGAATATTCATGTTTGAAGTTAATCCAGTAAAATTCAAAATTAAAGAGCTAGCCGAACGTACTGAGTTACTTCGGGGGTATCTTTGACTACGCTGCTAAAAGTGAGCGTTTAGAAGAAGTCAGTCGCGAGCTTGAAAGCCCTGAAGTGTGGAATGAGCCTGAACGTGCTCAAGCATTAGGTAAAGAGCGTGCTGCGTTAGTGGTTGTGGTTAAAACCATTGATGATATGGACACGGGTCTAGAAGACATCCAAGGGTTACTTGAGCTTGCCATTGAAGAAGATGACGAAGAAACCTTTAATGATGCTGCCGCAGAACTTGAGGAGTTAGACACCCGTCTGGCAGATCTCGAATTCCGTCGCATGTTTTCTGGCAAGAGTGATGCTTCAAACTGTTATCTTGATATTCAATCTGGTTCAGGCGGCACCGAAGCACAAGACTGGGCCAACATGGTTCTGCGCATGTATTTACGTTGGGGTGACGCGCATGGTTATAGCCCAGAGTTAATGGAAGTCACCGACGGCGATGTGGCTGGTATTAAAGGTGCTACGATTAAGTTCACTGGTGAGTATGCTTTTGGTTGGATGCGAACTGAAACCGGTGTGCACCGTTTAGTACGTAAATCGCCATTTGATTCATCAGGTAAACGTCATACTTCTTTCTGTTCTGTTTTCGTTTACCCTGAAATTGATGATGATATTGAAATCGATATCAATCCATCAGATTTACGTATCGACACTTATCGTGCTTCGGGTGCGGGTGGTCAGCACGTAAACAAAACCGATTCTGCGATACGTATTACACATTTACCAACAAACACTGTGGTGCAATGTCAAAACGATCGCTCACAACATAAAAACCGTGACTCTGCTTTTAAGCAATTAAAGGCGAAGTTGTACGAGTTAGAAATGCATAAACAAAATGCCGATAAACAAGCTGCTGAAGATGCAAAATCAGATATCGGCTGGGGCAGTCAAATTCGTTCATACGTATTAGATGACGCCCGTATCAAAGATTTACGTACAGGGGTTGAGAACCGCAACACTCAAACTGTGCTGGATGGTGATTTAGATAAGTTTATTGAAGCCAGCCTAAAATCAGGACTTTAATTAAATTAACTTTTCCGCCATGTAAGTGTGGCGAGTAAACGCGAGAATATAATATGACTGAACACGTACAAGATGAAAACAAACTGATTGCTGAACGTCGCGCTAAATTAGAACATATCCGCACCAACTGTCCTGCGAATGCTCATCCAAATACATGGCAGCGTAGTCATAAAGCGGCTGAATTACAGGCACAATATGGCGAGCAAACTAAAGAAGCGCTAGAAGAGTTAGCTTTTCAAACCAGTATTGCTGGCCGTGTTATGGCAAAGCGTGGTCCATTTTTAGTGATTCAAGACGTGTCTGGTCGTATTCAAGCTTATGCTGGTAAGCCAGTACAAGGCGATTTAAAAGAGCGTTATCAAGGTTTAGACATCGGTGACATCATTGGTGTTAAAGGTCAGCTGCATTTATCTGGCAAGGGCGACTTATACGTTAATATGGAAGAATATCAGTTACTGACCAAAGCATTGCGTCCGTTACCTGAAAAATTCCATGGTCTAACCGACCAAGAAACGCGTTATCGTCAGCGTTACGTTGATTTGATCGTTAACGAAGATTCGCGCAATGCCTTTATTATGCGCTCTAAAGTGGTTGCCGCAATCCGTAACTTTATGGTCAAAAAAGAGTTCATGGAAGTTGAAACACCAATGATGCACGTTATTCCTGGTGGTGCTTCAGCACGTCCATTTGTAACGCATCACAATGCATTAGACATGGCTATGTACTTACGTATCGCGCCAGAGCTGTACCTTAAGCGTCTAGTGGTTGGTGGTTTTGAACGTGTATTCGAAATTAACCGTAACTTCCGTAACGAAGGTTTGTCACCACGTCATAACCCAGAATTCACCATGATGGAATTCTATATGGCGTATGCTGATTACAAAGACCTAATGGACTTAACCGAAGAAATGCTGGGGTCAATTGCTCAAGAATTATTAGGCAGTACTAGCATGCCGTATGGTGAAGAAACTGTTGAGTTTGGTGGCGCTTATGCTCGTTTAAGCATGTTAGAAGCGATTCAGAAATACAATCCTGACAATGCGACTATTCAAGCTATGACCTACGAGCAAGTTAAAGACGTAGAGTTTATGCGCGACTTAGCATCGAGCCTAGGCATCAAGTTAGAGAAATTCTGGACTTGTGGTCAATTACTTGAAGAAATCTTCGGTGAAACTGCTGAAACTAAGTTAATGCAACCTACGTTCATTACTGGTTACCCAGCTGATATTTCACCTTTGGCGCGTCGTAATGATAACAATGACTTCATTACCGATCGTTTTGAGTTCTTTATCGGTGGCCGCGAAGTGGCTAACGGCTTTAGTGAGCTCAACGATGCTGAAGATCAAGACAACCGCTTTAAAGCGCAAGTTGATGCGAAAGATGCAGGCGATGACGAAGCAATGTTCTATGACGCTGACTACATCACAGCACTAGAGCACGGTTTACCACCAACAGCAGGTCAAGGTATTGGTATCGACCGTTTAGTGATGCTATTCACTAACACGCATACCATTCGCGACGTGATTTTATTCCCAGCGATGCGCCCACAAGCGTAATGGCGTAGGTCGGCAGTAGCTGACACTCAGGAATAATCAAAACCAGCTTTCGGGCTGGTTTTTTTTGACTAAAATTAACAGGAAGTTTGTCTAGTACTTGTTAATTTACTGTTTGCAAAACGCTAGCCAATGACACCGCTTTTAGGTTGGATAAACTTTGCCGATGCTGTCACGAAAGCTTTATTGTCAACATAGAGCGCCGCTTCTAATTGGTACATCCCTAAGCGTTGGCTCACCAATCGACCGACAATTTTGATGGCATCACCAACCTTTATAGGGGCAACAAAGCGGATGGTCATTTCGGCTGTTAAGGCCTTAATACCTTGCATCAGCAAACAATGAGTCATCGCCGCATCGACTAAGGCACTGGCGACGCCGCCATGCAAGAAGTTGTTGTAGCCTTGAAGCTGCGGACTTACTTTATGATAACCGACAACTTGATTGTCACCGTCAGCAAAAAATTTACACTGTAACGACAATGGATTTTGTTTAGCGTCGCCACAGACAACACATTGACTGTGGCTTTGTTTGCTATCCTGATAACGGTTCACACAAGACCTTATTTATTGATGAGTATACATCCCAGCAATGCTTTAAAAGCGCGCATTAACCATTTGGTAGGTTTTATAACCACCAGTGAGGTTACGCACTTTAAAACCATGCTGTATTAACATGCGATAAGCGACATGACCGCGTAAACCTACTTGACAGAAAACTAGTAACTCTTTGTCTTTAGGGAGTTCGTTTAGTCGGTCTCTAAGCTCTGGCAATGGAATGTTCATTGCGCCTGCAATTGAACCCACGGCCGTGAGTTCCCCTGGGTTTCGAATATCGACAATGATTTGTTTTGCGGTCAAAGCGTGTAAATCTTGACTGTGACAAATGGCTTCATCACCTAATAATACATTGGCTGCGACCATACCTGCTTGATTGACTACATCGCGTGCAGAACCAAACGGAGGCGCGTATGTGAGTTCAAGATCGGCTAAGTCATGCACCGTCATACCAGCGCGTTGCGCCACGGCTAATACGTCCATACGCTTATCAACGCCGTCAATCCCTGCTGCCTGCGCGCCTAAAATACGGCCAGAACTAGGACAGAACAACAGCTTTAAGCTAATAGGGTGAGCCCCAGGATAATAGCTGGCGTGGCTTGCTGTGTGGACATAGATTTTTTCAAATGGGATATTTTGCTCGAGTAAGCTTTTCTCATTTAATCCTGTTGAAGCAATAGCCATATCAAATAACTTACAAATAGCTGTGCCTTGAGTGGCACGATATTTTTTATCACCACCGAGCATGTTATCGGCGGCTAATCGTCCTTGGCGGTTGGCAGGGCCAGCAAGGGGGATGAGTGTCGGATTACCGGTGACAAAATCTGCAGTTTCGATGGCATCGCCCACAGCATAAATATCTGCATTTGAGGTTCGCATGCCTTCGTCAACCCGAATACCACCGAGTGGGCCTAATACTAAACCGCACTCAGACGCCAAGCTAGTCTCAGGTTTAACACCAATGGCGAGGATGACTAAATCGGTTGCTAAGGTGTTGTTATCACTCAATGTTAGTTGCAGATGGTAGTGAGGTAATATTGGCTTATCATAATCACCGGTATTATCGGCTTCAGCCAGTTGTATCGGGTATTCATCAACTGCGGTTAAGCCGGTTTTTAAGCGTAAATCAACGCCATTATCGACGAGCTTTTGATGCAGCATGTTGGCCATTTCAAGATCAACAGGTCCCATCACTTGGTCTGCTAGTTCGAGTAAGGTGACGTCTAACCCAAGATGGCGCAACGCTTCTACCATTTCTAAACCAATAAACCCACCACCTACTACAGTGGCATGTTTAGGTTTATGCAGTAGAAGATTCGACAGGATTTCATCCATATCAGGAATATTACGTAGGCTATGGACGAAATGGTTATTGATGCCGCTAATGGGTGGTTTGATTGGTGATGCACCGGGGCTGAGTAATAGCTTTTCATATGACTCTTGATACATTTCATTGGTCATAAGGTTACGTACGGTTAATTGCTTGGCTTGTCTATCAATCGCCACGACTTCATTATGTACCCGTACATCGACATTAAAACGCGACTTAAAGCTTTCGGGTGTTTGCAGTAATAGTGCGTCTCGGGATTCAATTTCACCACTAATATGGTAAGGCAAACCACAGTTGGCAAATGAAACAAATTCGCCCCTTTCAAGGATGATTATTTCAGCGGTTTCAGATACACGTCTTGCTCTTGCTGCTGCCGATGCACCGCCAGCAACACCACCAATAATGACTATTTTGGTCATGCTATTCTCCAATAAAATTAACGATTAACCTAGCGACTATCAATCAGACTTTTTGTTTGCCTGATTTGCTATTAAGTGCTTTTTGGCAAGCAAAGCAGTGACCGTACATATTGAGGCTGTGGTGGTGAATACTCATGCCGTGATGTTCTGCCGCTAATCCTAAGCGAAGCTCAATCAAGGGGTCGATAAAATCTATTAACTTGCCACAGGTTAAACAAATTAAATGATCATGCCGTGGTTTATTACTGAGCTCATAAACAGTATTTTTAGATTCAAATAATCGACCTACAACGAGGCCTGCTTGTTCAAAATTCGCCATAATTCGGTGTACAGTATGAAGACCAATGGTCTCTCCCTGAGCATTTAACCCCAGATAAATATTTTCTATTGTTAAATGCTGCTCATCAACTTGAGTTAAAAACTCAAGTAGCTTACAGCCTTGAGCTGTTATTTTGAGGCCTGAGTCTTTCAATACTGCTTGCATTAGATTGACCTAAACACGTCGACACGTGTTAACTGTGTTTAATCTTCAGCTGATATTATTTGTCATCAACGCTTTGCCATTAATAAGACTATCAACCACCTTATGCCTAGCTCCTTTAACCAAATTAGCCAACGTTTGACGAGAGATATTCATTGATTTAGCCGCTTCTTGTTGCTGCATACCCAGCAAATCAACTAAGCGTAAAGCCTCCATTTCATCCTCTGCAAGTGGTACCTGCTCTAACTGGGTCATTGGGATACCATTGGGCTTAAAACAGATGTTGGCAGCTTGGCCGCATATGGTTCGGGGGATTTTAGGTCTTGCCATGTAACACCTCGTTTTTAGCATATGCCATATATACTGAATGTAGTTCGCACATGCAAGCTCTATTCTTTATTGAGTATGAGATACAAACAGATCTTTGATCTAGCCCATAAAACTGACAATTCTACGATACTGATTTTATCACAGTGCTAAATCAAGCTGGCTTTGGGATTGTTAGTGACTGTTTAATGATGCTATTGATTCATATGGATACTATCCGAGAGATTATTTTATAATTCGTGATACGCCAAACATTGCAAGCATCTATGAGGCGCCAATTACCAGTTAATCACACGAACAATGCAAATCAAATAACGCGGTAATGATTTTTATTATATCTGGTGGAGATAAACTTATAAGCTCCACGTCTCAAGTGCGCCATCTGAGCTTAAGGTCAATAGCTTACCATTAGGTTTCATTACCATTGAAAATACCGTGGTGCCAGCGTTATAGGCGGTGATATTCCAATGAGAAAGCTCTTTTCCAGATGAGGAATCCCAATAGATAACACTTTGTTTTGACGTTGCGGTAATTAAGTTTTTGCCGTGATTGACGAATAACGCCTGCCGAAAATAGCGATAGCGTTCAAGGTAATCGAGGTGACTTACTGGCTGCGTTGTTTGGGTATCTATAATGACATTGTTATCGAGTGCATCGGCAATAAATAAGCGCCGATTAGCGTCATCAAAACTCACGCTGGTGATTTGTTGAGGACGTGAGAAACTGCTGATCAACTCACCGCTATAAGCCGCCCAAATATGTACATCACCATCAAGCCCTGTCGATAATACCTGCTGCTCAAAGCCCGATAGCTCAACATGATTAACGGCGGCGCTGTGTTGTTTAAACAATGACATTGTCATGCTACTTCGTTGTATCACTGTAATTGAACCATCATTCATTCCCACCAAAATAGTGCTGCCTGTTTGGCTCAAAAAAAGGCTCGAAATACTGGCGTCGGGATTAAATCCCTGGGCGGGCCAACGTATGTCTAATTTGCCTGTCTCAAGGTTAAAAACGGATATTTTTTGTTTGCCAGCAGTCGCAAGGAATTGTTTATTACCTGATAACGCCAGCAGATAATTGGTTTCATCAAAGTCATCGTCAGACCATTGATGTATTAGTTGGCTTGTTGCTACATCCCAAATTGATAATGTACGGCTTCTGCCTAATGTGACAGCCATACTGGCATCGTTAGACAGTACGCCATCAATTAGCGTTTCTTGAACAAGTGGTTGAATATTATCGGGGGTTTTCATCACCTCCGCTTGATTGCAGCCAGAGACAGCCATCATTATCGTGATTACGGTAATAAAGTGCACATTGATTAGTAATCTAGAACCGGCATTAGCTAACAATTTAATTCCCCTATAAAAAAGATGCTTTCAACATAATAACATAGAGCGTTACCGCTAGTTTTAATGGTTTATAGCTACATGAATAGCGCGATTTTTTATTAAAAACGGCATGATTTTTTGATATAGCAAAGTCTGCGTTCAAATTATGCATCTATTAAGAAAAAGCGAATTCAGGCACAATAACGGTTAACAATCTGTTATTTAAGCCAAGGAACCCACATGACGCAAATTACCTTAACCACTCCCGATGATTGGCATCTTCATTTTCGAGATGGGGATATGCTAGGTGAAACGGTTCCTGCAACGGCTCGATTGTTTCAACGCGCGATTGTCATGCCTAATTTAGTTCCACCAGTAACGACAGCGGCAATGGCTTTAGCTTATCGAGATCGTATTTTGGCTGCTCGCCCACAAGGTAGCAATTTTGAACCATTAATGACCTTATTTTTAACAAACAACACCAGCGCCCAAGATATTATCGATGCTAAAGCGGCAGGGGTTGTGGCAGGAAAGTTATACCCAGCAGGTGCGACCACAAATTCAGATGCAGCAGTTAAAGCCTTAGATGAGTTGTTTCCTATATTTGAGGTTATGGCACAACAAGGCATGTTGTTATTAGTGCATGGCGAAGTGACAGAATCGCATATTGATATTTTTGATCGCGAAAAAATGTTTATCGATCGCTATTTATCACGCATTGTCGAAGCCATTCCTAGCCTTAAAGTGGTGTTTGAACATATCACCACTAAAGAAGCGGCTGAGTTTGTCGCAGAGGCTTCAGCTAATGTTGCTGCAACTATTACCCCACAGCATTTATTGTTAAATCGTAATGATTTACTCGTCGGTGGTGTTCGTCCACATAACTTTTGCTTACCCGTATTAAAACGCAATATTCACCAGCATGCATTGCAAGCTGTTGTGGCGACGGGTTCAAGTAAATTCTTTTTAGGTACTGATTCTGCCCCGCATGAAAAACACCGCAAAGAGTCAGCCTGTGGCTGCGCAGGTTGTTACAGTGCCTGGAGTGCATTAGAACTTTATGCGCAAGTTTTTGATAACTTAGGGGCATTGGATAAGTTAGAAGGTTTTGCCAGCTTACATGGCGCAGACTTTTATGGCTTACCACGCAACAGCGGCACTGTGACGCTAGTGAAACAAGAATGGACGGTACCAGAAGAGATTATTCTGCCAAACGGCAATCCTATCGTGCCATTTTTTGCAGGACAAAAAGTGAATTGGAAAGTGAAAACGGCTTAATTCAATCACTAAGCTAACTATATATTTAACTATGTATTTAACTATGTAATTAACTAAGTCATTAACTCAACAAGCTAATTTTTCTCGAGTGTTGCTAAGTTGAAATCGCTTAATGACTAATAGATTTATTAATGTCTGTCAGCTTGCTGATAGGCATTTTTTATCAGCGTCTTATTGAGGATCTCTTATTAGTTTTTTCATTTTTTGCTTGTTTCAGTAAAAGCGCTTCAAATGCCGCTTGGGGTAATGGTTTACTAAATAAGTAACCTTGGCCGTAATCACATTTCAATGCATTAAGCAGATGATACTGTTCTTCTGTTTCAACGCCTTCTGCCACGACAGTTAAATTAAGCCCATGCCCCATAGCTATCGCCGCACCAACAAGTTCTAGATCCCCCGGATCGACTGTTATATCGTTAATAAAACTTTTATCTACTTTTAAGGTATTGAATGGGTAACTGCGCAGGTAACTGAGCGACGAATATCCGGTACCGAAATCGTCCATTGAAATACTGACACCAATATCGTTAATGGATATTAAGTTGCTGTCGATGACAGCATCACTACTGAGTAATACCCCTTCAGTAATTTCAAGCTCTATAGTGCTGGCATGAATTTGGTGTTTATCTAACTGAATGTTAAGCATATCAACAAAGGTATTTTCCCTGAATTGTTTCGGGGAAACGTTAATAGCAATTTTAAAGTTAGGATTATAAGTTTGTTGCCACTTTTTGGCTGTAGCAAATGCAACCTCGATAACATATTGGCCAATTGAGACAATGAGTCCTGTTTGTTCTGCAATAGGGATAAACTCATCAGGAGTCACTTGACCGAGCAAAGCATTATTCCAACGTAAAAGAGCTTCCGCGCCGATGATTTTACGGCTCTTGATGTCCACAAAGGGTTGAAAGTAAACCTCGAATTCTTTTTGCTTCAATGCACTGCGTAATTGCTCTTCAATTTTCAAGCGCCTATCCATATCGTTGTTCATCTGATGTGTATAGAAGTTATAGGTATTTCTACCGCGATCTTTTGAATGGTACATGGCTGAATCTGCTTGTCTTAACAATTCTTTGGGGTCTTCACTGTCAAGCGGATACAGGGCAATACCAATACTGATGGTTGATACTAACTCACGGTTTTCGAGTCTAAAAGGTTGATAAAATTGCTCGAGCAGTTTGTTGGCAATACTATCAACTTCAGTGGGTTCATTGATATTACTCAATATAATAATAAATTCATCACCTCCCAATCTCCCCACTACATCACTTTCTCTAATAGTACTTTTTAAGCGAACAGCTGCTTGGATCAATAGTTCATCACCAACAGAGTGACCCATGGTGTCATTAACCTTTTTAAAATCATCTAAATCTAAAAACAGTACCGCCACGTTATTTTTGGCTCGATGGGCATCCTTGAGCATTTGCGATAATCTATCAAGTGACAACAGTCTATTCGGCAAGCCTGTTAAGCTATCGTAATGGGCTTGGTGAAGAATTTTTTCTTCCTGTTGTTTGTATTGGGTGACATCTTGTTTCAATGCTAGATAGTGTTTCGTGACGCCTGCGTTATCAAAAATGGGTACTATATGGGCATGTTCCCAAAAAATGTCACCGTTTTTCTTTCTATTCTGCAACTCGCCTTGCCACGCATGCCCTGTAGAAATAGCATCCCACAATTGTTTATAAAGGGATTTAGGGGTTAAACCAGACTTTAGCATGCTGGCAGACTGGCCAATGACTTCACTTGCGGTGTAGCCAGAAATTTTTTCAAACGCACTATTCACATATTCAATTTTACTATCGATATTGGTTAATATCATTGATATAGGGCTTTGCTCTATTGCTTGTGACAGTGTAAGCGCTTGTTCCTCAGCCTTTTTTTGGGCGCTCAAATCGATATCAATGCAGTACATTTCTGCTTCATTATCAGTGTTGTTTATTAATGTATGAGACGAATAAACTGCTACATTGCTACCATCTGCCCGTTGCAGGAGTAATTCTTCTGCAAGAATAGGAACCCCTTCATTAATCCATGCATTAACGTTATTGATCACATGTTCTCTGTATGGCGGGGGAATAATGAGATCTTCTAACTTTTTCCCTAATGCTTGTTCTTTTGTATATCCATAAAGCTTTTCACTGGCCTGGTTCCAAAAAATGACCGAACGGTTTTTATCGTAACCTTGGACTGAAATTGAGGGTATATTTTCGAAAATGTGCCTGAATTTAGACTCACTCAGAAGCAGTTTTTGTTCAGCATTTATGCGCTGTGAAATATCTTTAATAAAGCAGAAGAACATTCCATCATCACCATCCCAAAAGCTGATGTTCACCTCAACATGAAATAAATAGCCCAATTTATGTTTGTGTTGAGAAGTATAATGAATCGCCTTTACTTGCTTGGCTGTAATAATATTTTGAGTTGAAAACTGGTGGTTTTCACTGGTTTCGATATCCCCAATAGGTTTATTGAATAGCTCGTCGAGTGTATAACCGGTCATATCAGCGAAACTCTGATTCGACTCAATTATCTTTCCGTCCACCGATACAATAACAAAGCCATCTTGCGCAGTACTGATAATATTACGATAAGTACTTTCACTGCGGCGTAACTGTTCTTCAATGAGTTTTCTGTCGGCCATATCTCTACTTACGCCCACAATTCCCTGAATATCTCCGGACGAATCAACAAAAGGTGTTTTATGAGTTTTAAAAATATGTGCTATACCATCAGGTGTCGTTATCCATTCTTCATCCATCCACGGCTGGTTTTCTTGTAATACAAAACGATCGGCTTTGATAAAACTATCTGCCTGTTGACGGTCAAATAAGTCATAGTCTGTCTTATGTTTAATATCTTCGGGGTTGAGTTTTAGAGCTTCAGAGAATGCTTTGTTACAACCTAAATAAACCCCGTCGGCCGATTTGTAAAAAATGATATCGGGAATACCATCAATAATGCTTTGTAACAGGTTTTTCTCGGTTTCTAGGAGGTTTTTGTGATGATGTAATTCTTGAGATATTTGTTGCCTTTGTTGATGCTGTTTTAGTAATAATCCAATTAACATAGTGCCACATGTATAAACAGTGAATAATGTCGGACTAATGGTGAGAATAATGTCGTATTTATCTGCCACTGGCATGAGTAATAAACACAGCAAAACGCCAATCTCCACGACAAAGCCCATGGCCAATAAGTTTTGCCAATTGGGCTGTTTGTTTGCAGAATTCATCCAGTATCGCCAGCCTAACCCAATGGCAGAGCTGATGAAAATAATTAAAGTACCAACGTATAAACCGGCACCGCCTTGATAAAGACGGAAACAAGCGGCGAGTATCGTGGCAATCAATGTCGGGATAAAACCAAAAAATAGCCCGCTTAAACTTAACAGTACCCAGCGAGTGTCAAAAAAAATCCCCGGCCTTAGCTCCCAAGGATTGTTCATGACACAAATTGCGATCATTCCAATAAAAATCCCACTCAAGACATTTCCATATTTCTTGGGGGCTATTTTTTGTAATTTTATGGCATCATAAATGACGACAAGTGCCAGTAACAATACGGTGTTGCTCATCAAACTGAAAAAACTATCCATTTCTTCCCCACATAAAAAGGGCATTGCCTTCTTTTACTGTAGTTCAAATCTGACAATAATAAAAAATAAATCTATTTTATCATTGTGTTAATAAGACTTTTGCCATTGATGTCAAACTCCTGCGATATTTGGAATCTGCGCAAACTGTTTCTATAAATGGCATGACAAAGTTTAGTCGTTAAACGGTATTTTTGTTTTACTTCATCCTCATCAATTGAAGTGCAATACAATGCATTTCTACATTTTTAGCTGCTGTAACAGTGGCTAAAAGACACTACTTAGTTGTATCGGCGCATGGTTGTACTTACTGAGGATGCACTGGAGTTTGTTGAATGATCCTTTAATCTTTTGGTTTTTGTGATGAGCTGGTGTATTTACATACTCGGCATTAGTGAGTGCTGGTTGAAATTTGGTCTATGAGTTTTGTAGTGGTTTACATATTTAAAATGTTAACCATCATTAATACAATAAGATAAAGGGAAAGAAGTGATATTAATGTATGATAAATATTTTTTAATATAAAAAGTTGAAATTTATTGTTATATGCAGAGGTCCTTTACATTAATACCAACATGCTTAATCGTTAAGTATGAAATATGGATGAATATTATTATGACGACTTCATTTTCTGTAAAGATGTTACTCACCTCAACCACCGTAGGCTTAACGCTATTATTTGGCATGCCAGCTCAAGCATCGAGTATTACAGTACCAGACTCAATGATAGTTGAAACCGTCAATGGTCAGAACGTCAGTATAAAAAATACGATTGGACTTAGCCATGGACAACAATTGGTTGAAATTAATTATAGTGACTTATTCCAAGATAATGCTGATGATTCAGGCTATTGGGTTCGTTCAGAGTCCTTGTACCTCACATTAGAGGTCGCTGAAAATCAACGTTATGAGCTTGCTACACCGGATATTTATAGTGCAGAAGATGCCCGTGAATTTTTAGATAATCCACAAGTCACGTTGAGTGTAAATGGTCAGCAACAAAAGAATGTCGCATTATTGACTCAGTCGCAGTTATTAACTCAATTAGTGTTAAGGTAAGCTTGAGAGTGGTTAGCAAGTCTAATAATACAAACGGCTTGCTAATGAATTGTTTTACGAGAAATCTTTTTATAATACAGCCTCTATAATACGGATTCTATAACGCCAACTACATAATGATATGTTGAGTAAATATTAATTTTAGTAATATTTTTATTCGTTAAATTGTATTTCTGTTATAACTTCAGCTCAGTAATATTATATATTTGATATTATTGATTTAATGTTGTCGATTAATGTTATTTTGATTGTTTTGTTAATGATATCCATAGGTTGATTTATAGTTTGTGTAGTGTTTTTAAAGATTTCTCAAAAATAGTAAATTTAGTTTAATTTTAAATGTGTATTTAGTTTCCTCCATCCCAATTTTTCAACACGTAAACAAGTCTTTATACTGTTTTATAGATCACTTGTCCCAATTTTTGGGTCTATTTAGGTGTAAGCAACCGCTGCCCAACGCTTATTGTTAAACAGTGTGTGATATATGTAATCGCTACAGCCTGAATGATTTCTTATCTATGGGTATTGTCATAAATAATTGATAAGTAATTGTTAGGTAATGTTTATTTATGGTTTCTCGAAGGTTGAGTTGATTTTTTGTGTTCATCCTACGATGAACATTACTTACCAAAACAGTCCTTTAACAATATCGTGGGTAGACAAAGACATGGTTCTCGCAAGATGAACTCACAGCGTGATAATCAATTCATTTATTGATCATTCTCTGTATTTTCGTAAATCATTTGCGTTAATATACTGTTGCATTCTAATGCAGTTATTTGTAATGAAAATGACTAACATAAAGTAAAATAAAGGAATATTAATGCAGTTACTTTTTAGGAAAGCTATCACTCCGTTATTGGTTGCCGCCAGTTTAACTGTTGCAGGTTGCAGTGGTGGGGGAAGCGAGTCAGCCAGTAATAATGTCACACCTCCGGTGACAGACACCAGTAGCACAACTTGGACCAAGGGCCAATTTACTCCATACGCGGATGTCGCATTACAGTGCAAGGCCGATCAAACTGGATCTGAACTCACCGAAAAGCTTTGGCTTCGCTCATGGAGTAACGACACTTACCTTTGGTACGATGAAATTTTCGATCGCGATCCAGCTCCTTATACCGTAGCGCAATACTTTGATTTATTAATCACAGATGAACTGTCTGAAACCGGTAATGTAAAAGATAAGTTTCATTTCTCAATGCCGACTGATGAATGGGAGCAATTAAATCAATCTGGCGCATCATTCGGTTACGGATTTAATCTGTCACTTCGCAATGCATCCGCGGGGGTAACACGTCAGGTCACCATTACTTATAGCGAACCTAATTCACCAGCAGTGGCCGCGGGAATAAATCGCGGCGCTATTATTGTTGCTGTAGATGGCGTCAATGTGGCGAATGCTGACGATAGTGCAAGTTTAGATACATTAAATGCAGGGTTGTTCCCAACTCAAAGTGGCAAACAAACGACATTTACCGTGCGAGATCTCAATGCCAGTGTTGATCGCAATGTCATACTGTTGGCCACCACCGTTATCTCTACCCCGGTGCAAAATACCCAAGTGATCCAAACCGCAAGCGGCAAGATTGGATACTTACAATTTAACTCTCATATTGCGACTGCAGAGCGAGGGTTGTTTGATGCCATTACCACGTTAAGGGAAGCGGATGTTGAAGATTTAGTCCTAGATTTACGTTACAACGGTGGCGGTTTACTCGCCTTAGCGAGTCAGTTGGGTTACATGATAGCAGGTGATACCGCGACCAATAATCGCATATTTGAACGCACCAGTTTTAATGATAAATATCGAACTATTGATCCCGTAACTAGAGCCATACTCGAACCAACGCCGTTTATTCCGGAAACCATAGGCTTTAATACTGGGTTGCTGCGTGCAGGGATTACACTGCCTTCACTAAAACTTAAGCGGCTTTATGTATTAACAACAGCAGATACTTGCTCGGCCAGTGAAGCATTGATGAATAGCTTGCGTGGTATTGATATTGAAGTGATTCAAATTGGTGGCACAACGTGCGGAAAGCCTTATGGGTTTTACCCAACACCAAACTGCGGCACCACTTACTTTAGCATTCAATTTAAAGGCGTGAACGATAAAGGTTTTGGTGATTATTCAGATGGTTTTGTGCCCACGACAAGTCCAACACTCGACAGTGAAATTGAAGGTTGTGCGCTAAGCGATGATTTAAACCATGCGCTTGGTGATACCAATGAGCGACTCTTAAGCGCCGCATTGTATTACCGTGATAATAACCAGTGTCCAGCGCTGACGTCATCAGCGGCTAAAGTGTCAGCGGCCCCAACAATGATGGATAAAGGCTTTATGTTGAAAGATGACCGTCACTCAACATTGCTTAAAAATAATCGGATAATGTCGACAGGAGCCATGTAATGTCCCGTTTATCTTCTGGTTTACTTATCGCTGTAGTGATGTTTTCCACGGCTTTTATGGGATGTGGTACTTCAACTGCCGGAAACGATAGTGCGGTTCCTGCGCTAATCACGTCGCCAAATAGTGCCAGTGTGGATGAACTACAAGCGGCTATTGCCAGTTTGTTGAATACAGACCATGTGATGATTGCTCAAAGCGCGTTTACAGACACCAGTGTCTTGTCTATTGAACCTGCAATGCACAAAGACACCCATGGTCGTTTATTAATGGGGCGCTCTACCGTGATGCCACAGAGTGTGCAATTGCTTATTCAAGGCGATACATGCTTGCTTGAGCACGCCAAAAGCGGCCAACGTAAAATATTGCAAATAACCACCTGCCGAGCCGAGTAACACTGGCTAACTTATGGCGTAGTTACCGGTTAATTCAGGCTTGGACTCATTAGTACCAATGACGAAATATTGTCATTGGTACTACTAGGGTAAGACTGGGTTATTATTGTCAATCTGATGGATATGATAGTGGCTATTTAACGCTTCAACGTTAACCACAATAATAAGTTAAGGGCTGAGTTAAGAGTTGAGTTAAGAACTAAATTCAGGACTAAATACAGACTACGTATTAACCTTGAGTCTGGTAAGTAAAATATTTTTAGTTAATAGAAAGGTAGCCTAGGCTACCTTTCTATTATTACTTCTCCAGTGAGATAATTATTTATTATCCGTAGCAGAGGTTATTTATTATCTGAACGTATCACTAACTCAACGCGGCGGTTCTGTTTCTGGCCCGCTTCATCAAGATTATTGGCAATAGGCGAGTACTCACCAACCCCTTTGGCTTCAACTTGTTGTGCAGCAATAGAGAACTGTTTAATCAAACGGGTTTTAATTGCAGTTGCGCGTTTTTCTGACAAGGTTTGGTTATAAGCTTGCGAACCTTGATCGTCTGAATGCCCTACCACATAAAACAGCTGTTTAGGGTGTGTTTGTAGGTATTGAGCGACAACTTCAACAATCGGATAAGCTTCTGGCAGTAATTCGTCGCTATCATATTTAAACAACAAACCGTCCAGTGCCACATGGCCTGTTTTGGCTATCTCGTCGGTTAAGCCCTGCAAATCAATTCCTACACGATTATTGTTTAACGTGGTTTCTTCAATGATTCGGACTTCTGCTGACAATCGTCTATCATAGCCAATAACATACACCATGACATATACATTTCCCTCGGGCCGATCTAACTTGTACAGACGATAAAACTGGCTGTCGTCCATACCGTTGGACATGAGTAATTTTAAGGCATCATACATTTCTGTTTTTCGGCCACATAGCTCAGCGGTACAAGCATAAACTTCGTTAAAGCCAAGCTTAGTTAACGCGTTTTGATAATTTGCATTTATCTCGTATTCAGAATAAGTGCGAGGTAACACGTAGCCAATATCGGTGATTTTACCGTCTAGCATCTTAGTCTCAAATTTTTTGCCATTTTTGCCTATTAATACGGCGGTTTGTCCAAAACTATGGCTAGTATATTCATCAATATAAGCTCCAGGTATACGAGTCAACATTGGATGATCAGCAGAGTTTTTTTCATCTTTTTTGCTATTGTCAGTTACTGCTATGTCACTCACTTCTTGTGATAAATAGCTCTGGTTAGTGGTCACCAAATCTAATGGTTCATCGAGGACTTCTATAATATCGATCTCTAAGTTGGTGTAACGAGCCCAACTAGCCGCATATATCGATACGTAAATTTGTTTTTTAGGAAGGGTGATATAGGCAGTTATTAACGCTGGCGACTTTTTTGAAGTCGTATTGAGCGGCTTCAAAAAGCGATGTAATCTATCCTCGTTACCACAACTTGTTTGCTCACACTCAAAGAGGATACTGGCATTTAATGTCTTGAACTGGTTTTTATAGTTATTAATTAAATGAGCCGGCGTATAAGACGGCGGTAGCTCATAGTTGGTTCTAGTCAGTTTATCTTTTATTTCTTTTGACTGAATATTTTTATCGTCAATTGAGGTTATCAATTGCACCGGTGTAAAGTGTCTAAGTTCATTTTTTGTTTCTTTTACCTCTTTAGGCTCAGAAAACAACGCTTGTGATGTTGCCGAATAGGCGTTCATTGCTGGTATCGTTGCCATAATGATTGTTAATGACATTAGCGCGGGTTTTAACATATCAACTCCCTGTTGAAATATAGTATTCAATAAGATTGAGAAATAACCTTAAATGCTCATAAGATATTAAAACATCATCAGGGTGTAAATGAATAGCTATTAGAATTACAGAATGATTATTACTTTTGATGTTTTTGTCTGTATGGATACACCTAAAGGCATGTGGTTGTTGGTAGGCAATAGATCTGTATGAATATTTGGGTGTCAGTGGAAAATACATTATGAATGATAACGACGTGATCAAATACTTGTTCAGGTAATAACAATCGTTAATTAGTGATGAATAGGGTTAAGAAAATTGAATTAGATAATAAATCTTGTTTATCTAATCAGTACATAAAAATAGTGCGTGATTTTAACGCTCAAAATGACTGAGTTTATATGCCGTGAATTGAGGTCTCCCTATCTTTAAGTATTTCACTGCCTCACACGAACAGAGTGACCTGCTAGGCAGAAATGGGCTTAACGTCGTATCTCATAGCGATAAACTTACATTCCCTGTAATAAGATAAATAACAGGCCTCGAAGATGACATTATAATGGGATTGTTACAGCATAAACTTGGTCTGTTGAGTGCGATTTTAACGCTTATTGAAGACTTGCTTTACATGGCAATTCATTCCAAGGATGTGAAATACATTTTTATCAAATCAATCCAAATAGTGATAATTTTCATGGTGAACGCTCCTTAAGTAACGGTATGGTTCAACATCAGTTTGGTGCATTGACAGCGTATTAGAGATTGTCCATCTCATCATCAGTTATTTTATAGTCAAGCCGCTATAAAGATGTGTTATTGATTTTATAAATTATTAAAACTATTCATTAATTTTAAAAAAATCCTAAATCAAATGAGTTGCAGTCGAAAAATAACAATATATACATTAGATTAAATAATGCGAAAGATAATATTTGTCGCTGTATTTTATGTTGGAATACGGGCAGAATCAGCTTCCTTTTGGTTAGCTAGAATTATCTTATGTTAGAAGTAAAAGTAATCAGTATTTTGTGGTTCATCGGTGTATTAGCTGAAGCGATGACGGGCGCCCTGGCCGCAGGTAAAAAACAGATGGACCTTTTTGGTGTGGTGATTATCGGTTGTGTCACCGCGATTGGTGGTGGAACTCTGCGTGACATGCTCCTGGGTAACTATCCCCTAATATGGGTTGAAAATGCTCATTATTTGTTAGCTGTTGCGGCGGCCTCACTACTAACAGTCATGATTGCACCGTTAATGCGTTACTTATCACGATTATTTCTGGCTATTGACGCTCTTGGTCTGGCGGTATTTTCTATTGTTGGAGCACAAAAAACCTTAATGTTGGGTTACAGCATTGAGATAGCGATTGCCATGGGGGTCGTGACTGGTGTTTTTGGGGGCGTTATTCGTGATGTTTTATGCAATCAAGTGCCACTTATTTTTAAGAAAGAGCTATATGCGCTAGTTGCTTTGCTAACGTCAGCTTTATATGTGGTGATGAAGCTAAATGGTGTTGTTGAATGGATAAACCTTTCTGTTGCGCTGACCTTTGGTTTTAGCTTTAGAATGCTCGCAATTCGCTACCATTGGTCAATGCCCAAGTTTGACTACCAATGTCAGTCAGACAATATCCATTAACAGCCACTAAATTAGCGATTCATATAAAATTAACATCGCCACTCATCGCAGTTGGATATCAAACTTATAAAATAATGTGTTTTAGAATTTTTATAGTCACAAAAGGCTATCGTAATTCAAGTGAAAAGGCAGTAAGTTATTTCATTATTAAATTGGGTGGCATTATTGTTTTGGCTAAGAAAATTGAGTTAGATGATAAATCGTTATTTTTTAATCTGCATATTAAAGGGATGCGTGACTTTAACGCGCAAAGTGACGTGGGTTTATATGTCGCTAATATAGGTTACCCTCTGTCTTTAGGTGTTTCATTGTTACTGCTTATTTTGATGGTCGGGTTAGCTGTTTTACCTCTTAATTTCCCTAATACTGAGCTTGCTCGTGCATTAGTATTAATCAACATTGGATTATTACCTGTCTACTTAATAGGACGTTATTGGCTGGTTAGGCGACGTTACGGTATTACCGGGACATTACGTTGCTTTGTTAGCCAGCAGCGTATTGCCATTCCTGCGAATGCAATAATTAATAAGCCTGTGGGGCAGTTGGAGTTACAACGTGGTGACATTGAGCGCATCACGGTAAAATATAAATCACAAATGCATCGTTTACATGTGCGCAATCATATTACCGCGTGTGATATTAAGCTAAAAAGCGGTGAAGTCATTATCCTTAATGCGATGTATTTCCCGCTTAAACACATTGTTTACATGCTGTGTTTTTTCGACTATCCATTAACAACGCTGCACGGCAATTGGTCATGGGCTTTTTTGCCTAATATTATAGCCGTAATATTCCCTGTTTTAGTCAATGTGGTTGTCACAGGCATGCTAGTGAAACACTATTTTTTGTAGTGTATATTCAATTGATTGCATACATGATTGATTGTGAGTTTTTAAGCGTTAGTAAAGCAAAAACGTAAATTAAAAGGATGTTTTCATGTACAAATTAATCGCTATTATTTTATTACTATTTATATCGACGCCTTCAATGGGGTCTTCTGATGAAGAAAATCTAACTCAGTGGTTGGCAGCTGCTAAAAAAATTGATCGATCAGAGCCGAATGCACTGTGTAAAGCGTCAGTCGATGTCGTTAGACATCAAGATGTAAACTTATTCAGAAAGGTGTTTGCTGCAATACCAGCAACGGATGAGCAAGTAAAAGTATATCTATCTGAGCTACATGATAAATATTTTAAAACATCATATTTAGGTATCGATAATTATCAAATAGATGAAAATGAGGCGTTAGCGTTTGAAGATGCTAAAAATTCTAGCAGCAGTTTAGTTAGTGACAACGCTAAGCAGCGTGGGCATGACTTAGAGTTGTGGGTTCCATACCGTTTCGACACGATATCACCAAAGACTAATGAAGCGATTCAAGGCTATGGGACTTGCAAGCTGGCCTATTTAGAAAACCAGTGGAAGGTTGTTACGTTATTGTAGGCCATTATATGGTACCTGCTTATCCTTTTTGTTCATTACCGGCATGTTAATGACGTAATAGAATGATATGGCTAAAAATAGTCGATAACGAGGCTCTTTATATAGTTGGTAGACACTGACAACTATCTTAAAAGTGTAAGTCGATTAAGGAGCAGGATGTTTAACAAGTTAACAGGGACGCTGTTGAATACCGCTTCATCATTTTCAATAGTGTCAGCCGTTGAAAAAATAAAGTGGATTTTTATATGCTTTAATTTGGTTTATGTGGTGTTGGAAGTAAGTGTTTTTTCTTTTTTGGCTGAAGCTGTCGGGCGTTTAATGCTCAGTATGTTGTTGATGTTGATAGCGTTTAGTTATCAATGTCGATGGTGTTTTGATGCCTCACGCAATGTGTTAATACAGTTTCATGGTTTCAAGTTAGGGGGGAAATCCATTTATTCCCTTCAACAACAAAATGTAGATTACTCAGTAATAAAAAATATTGAGTTAAAAGAAGTGCATAATACTTATAAAGTGATTTTGCATGTTAAAGAGAGTCAACAAACTCAATTTCCTGAACCGATATCGATATCGTTAAAAGTGAAGCAAAATAAGTTGCCCGCATTGGTGCAACAATGTCGAAAAGAGTTAATGTCGCAGGGGATTAATGTTGTCGGTCAATTTGATAGCGTTAGCCGTAAAGATTGGCCAACCTTTAGTTCAGTTCCGCTCGACCTAGATACCGTAAAAGCCTTTATTGGGATTAAGCTATTTAACGACCCGATAAAATTACAATACCCCGTCACACTGTTTATGCTGCCTTTACCTCGGCAATACTTTCATCAAGTCTGGGCTTCAAGTTATATTAGTTTTATGGCTGCCCTGTTTATCCTTTATTCCAGCCATAATATCGTAGCGGCCATAGTGGTTGCCTTATTTGGGGTAGCAGTGTCTGCTGTAAGGCGAAAGCTCATTTGCGATAAGCATTATACACAGGGGATAACGAATCCTAATGAGATTGTTATCAGCGAGAATTCACTTGTTATTCCAAGAGTGTATTTTGAGGACAAGCAAGTTAGACAGATAGAAAAGTCAGCAATTATATCAATTAATATTGAGTGGAATTGGTATAAAGCTGGCGATGGTGACAGTACCCTTAGGCAATACAGGCGACCTTTTGTATTTAGAGTAAACATTGATGTGAGTCACGGTGAAAGCATTACGTTAGCCGGGCAAACATTTGATAGTAATAAATTTGTTATTGCACTGTCTCAACTCGGCTACAGTGCAACGTTGACGCAAATCCCAAAAATAGCAGCGGTATGGCGTTTTTACATACTCATACCGATGGCTATAGCGCTACTAGGTATGACAGGCTTTGGCTTGTACTCGCTATATATTCGTTATTTGGTTTAAGAATTAACATGGCCATATATGGCTTGATTGTTTTCAAGTGCTCAACTAACAGGATGTTATCGATGAATATTTTTAAAAAAGCCAGCTTGCTGGTGGCCATGACTACTGCCATTACCACAATGAGTTTTGCAGTATTGGCTAGCAACCAAGCTGCTATTGATGCATTTGAAGCTAAAACGAAACCCATAGCACAAGATGCAAAAGTGCTATCCGATAAGCAGCTAGTCTTGATGCAAGAGTTTAATCAGCTCATGGATTCTGGCAATGCGTCGGCTGTATTCCAAAGTGGCAAGGTGCAAGAATTACAAGCACTCGGTGAGCAGACGTTGGTGCAAGCTAGGTTGTTTGTAAAAAAATATGAGCAGTTTTTGTCACAATTACCTGAAACATCTACCTGTTATATGCCTGAAAACGTCACAGAATATAACAATCTCATTGATGAGGTATCAGCTAATAACCAGTCGTTATCTGAATTGAGCGCTACAGTATCACCCGGCGATGAAGCAGGTGTCACTATGGCGTTATTAAATGTACAAATGCACGCGGGGCGGGTTAGCTCTTTTGTGCAAATGTTTCAGCTGGTGAAGATGTGCTATATAACCGAAGCCATGGGTTACACCAAGCAAGATGTTGAGCGTATGGAAGCTGAAGAGGGTGGTGATGAGCTGTAACGCCAGTATCTAATATGTCACTTTACATATTGGCAGTGTTTACTTTGTTGATTGTTAATAAGTAACAGGTTATTGAGTTGGATTGGGAGTATGCTATAGCAGTCATTCTAGCTGGCATATCTAGTGCATTAGGGATTCATCATTTTTATGGTAGCAGAACGGTCCTTTGTCTATGGTGCGTTTGATTTAGTCTTAGCGATTGTTGGTCGTTTTATTGATAAAGAAAACGATATGATTAAAGCAGGCTAATATTTGTGGCTTGATGATAAAAAACCATTAGCTTTTGCTAATGGTTTTTTATATTGCGAGTAAGCTATAAGCCTCTTATGGCGTTGTTTTTAGTGACAATAAATGATTGTATAATATTTGGGTAAAGCGTTCTGAATTGTCATAAGTCATCATTAGTTGATTGTTTGCGTCTTTCGTGTCGAAAGCTTTATTTAAATTGACTTCAATTAACTGTTGATCTGCAACTAAATAATATGTCGGAAGAATGTGCTCAGCAACTTTGTCATTTATAGCGTCCTCAGTTGTAATAATTAATGGCTGATTACTTGGGCTAATGCTGCGTTCTACTGTAAATGTCGTTTCTGGTTGCAGGTTAATATCAAGCAGAGTGATCTTACTTTGTTGCTCATCGACGATGATAAACTCTGGATATAAACTATCAAATTGTGCTCTAGCGATATCATCAACTGTGATCATATCAGCCGTCTCGTAATCAGGAAGGTCGTAGATTTCATAATTATTGACTTCACGACACATGACATCAGCTTCTTGAGATACGTTTATAGAATATAATGTTTGTGGCCAATTTAGCGTGTTGAATTTAAGACTATCAGGAATAATGTTAAGTATTGAGCTCCAGCTATCACTTGGTGTGAGTATTTTTTCTACATTAATAGTGACATTAACATCTGTTGATTCATACACTGTTTTGTAACTATTACCTTCTATAAACGGTTCAGTCGTCGGCAATGGTGCAATGGTATACCAACCGTTATGGGTTGTGTTCCAGCATTCAATTTCTATTTCTTGCTCATCTATATCTTTAGGGAATTCGGTAACATACCCAATTCCGTCAATAGAGGCTGACCCTATAACTGTCTTTCCTGTCTCATCATTGTCTAGTGAGAATGTGCTGAACTGTGACAGCAACGCTAGCGATAAGGTATTAGTGAAACCTTTATCATTAATGATATTACCTAGCACAACATCCCAATCGTTTTGTGACAAAATACGAGAATCGATTGGTAATTCTGTAAATCCTAATGCGATAGCTGAATCACTAAAGAGTATATTTGCGGCTAAAGTAAATATGTCGTCTGAGAAGAACTCTTCGATAGAAAGGCCGCTATCAATTAATATTTGCCAAAGTTGAGCATAAGTAGCTGCAAGAATTTTTTCTGCTGCGATTAAGTTTGGGATTTGAGTCGCGATGACTTGCTGTAAATAAGCAATGGCATAGTCTATGCGCATAAAGTTAGCTGAGGCTGATGTTTCCGCTGAAATAGAATACAAGGTGTCTGCATCTAATTGATACAAAATAGCCAATAGAGTGTCTAACTCAGCCGATAGCTGACTAATATCACTGTTAGACAGACTTTGACTCTTCATCTCAATCACCCGAGAGAGTTTAATATGGGTCAGGTTATTAATCGCGCCATTGTACTGTGGGCTAGCGATTAACGTGCCTTTTCCTGCGTCACTAACGATAGATCTTGGCGCAGAGCGGGTGGTTGGATTTTTAACCTTAAGTGCTAAAGAGCGGGCTTGGATTGCTTGTGTTGCTGTCGCCGCCTGCCAGTTAGCCACTAAATAATAGTCTGGGGTTTCGACTTCGCTCTTCCAATCAATTTGGTAGTTACCGTCAATATCTGTAATAGTAAAAGGTTCATCACTATCACAGGCTAAGTTTTGGTTTAAATCGGCGCAAACAGTCGCACCAGATAATGCACCTTGATATACCGCTAAACCGGTTACCTGGTGAGTATATTCTGATGCTACTGGAGGCGTTGTAATCGGGGGCGGTGTGCCAGAATCTGGTTGCGTGATTTCGGTATTAGAATCGTCGTCAGATGAACCGCAACCGACTAAGAGTGCGCCAGAGATTAATATGGCTAATATGCTTTTATGGTGCATTAATGTGTCCTTACATTATGAGGTGAAATACTTTCACCAGTTATAGACAATGTTAACTAGAGAATATTAAGTCAGCCTAAAAATGTATCGTTTAATGGATACATTACTAAGTTCACTTTTAAGTGTTAACTGGAGTATTTATAAAAAGTTAACCGGCAGCAAAAGCAAATAATTGGCCGCGATTTTTAATTTTGGTTTTTTTATAAATATTCTGTACGTGCATTTTGACGGTATTAACAGAAATGTTGAGCTCTTTGGCCATTTCTTCGTTGGTTAATCCATGCAGTATGAGTGACAAGACTTGTTGTTCTTTTTTTGTGGTGACGGCAAGTATTTTGGCGCGATTACCTGATGATGGAATACGCTTTCTTTGGAGGATGTATTTAGAAACGGCTTTAGGGTTAAAGCTAATGTCGCCATCTTGCACTTGTTTAATGCTTTGTATTTGATGAGCGATAGAGTCATCGACACTGATGGCACCATGAAATCCAGATGAAATAAGAATAACCTCTAGTTCTACATTCAGTGCAGGACAAAATGCAATGTGCTGGTCGCTTTTAAATAACTCTGCAGATAAGTAACCAATTTCTTGTAATGGATTTTCAAGATAATGAACCATAATGGCGCTGCCATTTTCGGAATTTGATGCGGCTGATAATTCTGATAACGCGCAGCTCGCATTGGTTGGAATTAAGTTAAATTCAATCAAATTAGCGAGGTTTTGAAATTGCCCATGAAGATGAACAGGGAAATCTACGATTAAAAGGTTATTGCTGAACATGTCACATTCCTTGTTTAAAAAACCAGCGTCCGATTGCTGTTGTTTTATACTTTTACGATGCTTTTTTGTACTATTTATTGAAAAATTACAACAACTTTAGCATGCATTAGCTCAATAAAAATGCATTATGTGTAATCTTTTAGCGTGAGTGATTATACAATATTTAATGTAAACCGATGTTTTATTTACATTTGTGTAATATTGGCTGTTTGAATAATACTCAGTGCAGTATCCTACAACATAAAAAGACTATTGCATACGGTAAAATGATTATTTTTAATACTCACTCTTATCCTAAGCGGTATATCACTTATGCTGTTTTTTGGATCAACGTTTAGGTTTTCTTGAATGACTTGGCTTACCTTTATTCGCCGCCGGCTTTTTAGGTTTAGCACCTCGACCTTGCATAAAGTGTTCTGGGCCTTCAATTTTATCTCGTAAGCTTTGGGTTGGCTTTTTCTTCGCTTTTTTGGGCGCGTTTTTAACCTCTGAAGATGAATGTTCAATTAACTTCATTAGCGTGCTGAGTTCTTGTTCGTCCAAATCTCGCCACTCTCCTACAGGCAGTCCTTTAAGCGACACATTCATAATTGATTGACGTTCCAGCTTGGTCACTTCAAAGTTGAAATGTTCACACATTCGACGAATTTGACGATTAAGCCCTTGAACTAGAATTATTTTAAATACGAACGTTGAAACTTGTTCCACTTTACATTTTTTAGTGATGACACCTAACATCGGCACGCCGGCGCGCATACCTTGTAAAAAAGCTTCAGTGATCGGCTTATTCACCGTAACCACATATTCTTTGTCGTGATTGTTGCCTGCGCGGAGGATTTTATTGACTAAGTCACCATTGCTGGTAAGAAAGATTAACCCTTGTGAATCTTTGTCTAAACGACCAATTGGAAATACTCGTTCGCTGTGATTAACAAAATCGACAATATTATCGCGTTCGGTATTTTCGGTGGTACTAACAATACCTACCGGTTTATTAAGGGCAATAAAAACCAGATCGGCTTCGTCTCGGGGGGCTATATCATGACCATTCACTTTGACTTTATCGCCAAATTCGACGCTATCACCAATTTTGGCGCGTTTACCATTGATAAAAACATTACCTTGCTCAATATAGCGATCTGCTTCACGACGTGAGCAAATACCACTCTCACTAATGTACTTATTTAGACGGGTTGCAGATTCACTCATGGTGGTTCCTTTATCAACATAAACGCGCTGCGAAGGCAGGCTGGATCGGCGCAGATAATATCATAAAATTGTAGGACCGAGAGCGGTTTGATAAACGTTTATTATCAGTCCTTGAGGTTACCTATGCATATAGGTGGGTATCACAAATCAAAACCCATTTGAGTTGTGGTGTGCTGTTGTTGAGGTAATAGATTAATGTCGGCCAATGCAGATGTACTTTGTGCCAACTGCTGTTGCAGTAAACGATACAAATCGACCGCTAATTGCGGTGCATTGTGATTGTCTGGAGTGTGGATAAATAAATAGGGTTGTTTATTTTGCGCGATCCATAAAGGCAGTTGTTTTAGCCAGTTTTGGAAAAAATGTATATTGGCTTCCGCTTGCGGATGACCAATAAAGCGCACCACAGGATTGTGTGCGGTTGCAATGGCGTGTACTGGCACTTTTGGCTTTTTCTGGTGGGCATCTATCACTGCTGCGGTTGTTGGCGCTGCTGCAAAAACAGGCCTCGTGTCCATAATGATACGATTGCAGTTATTGTCGATTAATAAGCGGTTTAATGCTTGTTCTGCTTCACCTTTAGCAAAAAAGGCACTGTTACGTACTTCGACGCCATAGGTTAGGCCTTGTGGCACTTGAGTTAAAAACTGTGCTAATTGTGGCAAAGATTGTGGCCCAAAACTGGCGGGAAGTTGAATTTTCCACACTCCGGTTCGGTTAATAAGGGGCTCCATTATGCTAAAGAATTGTTGTAGCGCTGGGCCTGCATGTTGGAGCTGTAATTCATGGGTGATGTGTTTGGGCAGTTTAAAGGTAAATTTAAACTCGTCATGCGTTGCAGCGTACCAATTTTGTACATTCTGTAACGACGGCGTGGCATAGAAAGTAGTGTTGCCCTCGACGGTATTAAATATTTCGGCATAACGTGCCAGTCGATGTGCCTGGCTATTGCCATAAACGGTTTGTTGCCATTGGTTTTGTGACCACATGGCTAAACCTAATCTTAATGGCGGATCAATAGTCGCTGTTGAAGTGCTGTTGTCCAAAACAATCCTTAAACTTGGGTAAGTGTTTCATATAAAAATATCGATATTGTGGCAATAAGGTCTTTAATAGGCTAAAAAACAACATTTAGTTATTTTGTCTATATCTAATGGCTTTACCCATCTGATAAAATTATCACAATTAGTTACGCGATGTATTGAACATCTCAACCAAAAGTTAAATGGTGCGTTATTGTGATTTTATGCGTTAGATGGAGAGTTTGTGTCTAGTCCACATACAGACAGTCAGTTTGATAATTATCGACCTAATGCATCTTCCGCCAAACCGGCTCCGGTTCGTCGCAGTAAAGCGGGTTGGTTATTGATCGTATTATTGTTAGCAACAGCTTATCTGATCGAGTTTGAGGTGCGGACATCGTATTATCAATCTTATTTTTTACATCAATATGCCACTAAATTAACCTATAAAGTACGTGATTATCGCAGCGATGCGGTGATTTATCCTAAGTATGGTCCCTTTGATGACCGCCATGGTTATAGCCAATTACCGCAGAAAATAGCGCGTCTTATTGAGCGTAATTATCAAATCACTCAGCAGGTGGCATTTTCACCAATGTTGATGGATTATACCAATATTGGTTTTTTCCCGCCGTATCATGAAAAAGCCCAATCTGGTTTAGCCATTAAAGATTGCCGCGACATGACGGTATTCGATTTCTCCTATCCTAAACGTGTGTATCAAGACCAAGATAAAATCCCAGATCAAATCATCAATACCTTATTATTTATCGAAAATCGTGAAATGTTGAGTCCAGAAGCTAACTACAACCCCGTTGTTGACTGGCCTCGATTTGTGCTGGCTGCCGCCAGTCAGGTAGCGGGTATTTTTGGGGCTGATATGTCTAAAGCGGGTGGCAGTACTTTGGCCACCCAAATTGAAAAATTCAGGCATTCTAACCACGGCTTAACCTTGAGTATTAAAGATAAGTTATTACAAATTGGTTCGGCCATTGTACGAGTGTATCAGCAAGGTGAAAGCACCGTTGGCGCTCGCCAACGCATCGTACAAGATTATCTCAACACAGTGCCATTATCATCTGCTCCGGGTTTTGGTGAAGTCCACGGTATTGGTGATGGTTTATGGGCCTGGTTTAAAACAGATTTTAATCAAGCTAACCAATTGCTTTTGAGTCGTCATACTCAACAAAATGCTGCTGAGCGTGGCAAGGTGTTTCGTCAAATCGTAGCTTTAATGATTGCTCAGCGTCGGCCATCGTATTACTTACGCCAAGGTCATGATGATTTAGAATCGTTAGTAGACAGCTATTTACGTTTACTGGGCGGTGATGGGTTAATTGAAACGCAATTGATGGTGTCGGCACTTGAGCAAACATTACAATTTAACTCCAGTAAGTTAGCGACGACTAACCTCGCTAACAATAAAGGGGTTAATGCGGTACGTATTCGCACTGCGGGTATGTTGGGATTAAGTTTGTTTGATCTTGATCGCTATGATTTATCGATTAACAGTACCTTCCATGGTGACTTGCAACAACAAGTTAGCGATTACTTACGTAGTTTAGCTCAGCCCAGTTCGGCTGAACGTATCGGACTACTGGGTGAGCGTTTACTGTCGGTGCAGCAGTTAGATAAAGTGTTGTACAGCTTTACCTTGTATGAAAGTACCGACAGTGCCAATAGGGTGCGGATTCAAACCGACAGTATTGATCAGCCGTTTGATATTAATGAAGGCAGTAAGCTGGAGTTAGGTTCAACGGCTAAGTTACGTGTATTAGCGACATATTTAGACATTATTGCCGAATTACAACAGCGTTTTTCTGCAATGACGGTGGCTGATTTACGCCAAGTGGATGTGGAACGTAAAGACCATATTACGCGCTGGGTGGTCGATTATTTGATTACCACCCGTGACCGTAATTTAACCCGAATGTTGGATGCTGCACTGCAGCGCGAATATTCGGCTTCACCAGAAGAACGTTTCTTCACCGGTGGTGGTTTGCATGTATTTAACAATTTTAATAAAAAAGAAAACAGTCGCGTACCAACATTATATCAAGCATTGCAAGAGTCGATAAACTTGCCTTTTGTGCGCTTAATGCAAGACATTGTTAATTACAGTAGTAGTTATAACAGTGAAGGCAGTGTGTCGCAGCTATTGCGTAACGACAAAGATCCGCGCCGTGAAGAATACCTAAAAGCATTTGCTAAGCGTGAGGGCAGTTCGTTTGTAAAACGTTTTTATCGCAAGTATCGTCAGCTTGCACCAGAGCAGCGTCTTGAGGTGTTATTTGATGGTATTCAACAACAAGAACACAAGTTAACGGCCGTTTATCGTTATTTAAAACCTTACGATGGCGCCCGTGAGTTAACAGCTTTTTTAACTCAGCGATTACCAGCAAAAACCTTTACCGATAAACAAATTAATGTGCTGTACAACAAATATGGCGAAGAAAAATTTAATTTAGCTGATCAAGGCTATATTGCACGGGTGCATCCGTTAGAGTTGTGGGTATTACGCTATTTAAATGACTATCCGGAAACTGGCCTTACTCAAGTATTAGAAGACGCACAACCGCAGTTGCAAGAGGTGTATCGCTGGCTGTTTAGAACGCGTCATCAAAATGCACGTGATGTGCGTATCCAGGTGATGTTAGAAGTGGAAGCATTTTTAAGTATTCATCAACGTTGGGTGAGAATGGGTTATCCGTTTGAATACATGGTGCCTTCATTAGGCTCTGCTTTAGGCAGCTCGGGCGACAGACCTGCAGCATTGGCTGAGTTAATGGGGATTATTCAAAATGATGGCTATCGTTTCCCTACAGTGAGAATTGATGAGCTGCAGTTTGCCAAAGACACACCTTATGAGGTGACATTGGCCAATAATAAACAAACTGTTATGCGGGTCATGCACCAAGAAGTTGCACGAGCGTTGAAAAAAGCATTGGCAAATGTAGTCGAAAATGGCACAGCAAGAAGGCTCAAAGGCAGCTTGGTGGATAGCAATGGCCAGGCTGTTGTTATGGGGGGTAAAACGGGTACCGGCGATAACCGTATTGCGACTGAAATTCGTAATGGCCGTAAAGTGTCTTCAACTGCTATAAACCGTACTGCCACATTTGTGTTTTACTTAGGCGATCGTCATTTTGGTACCCTAACTGCATTTGTACCAGGGGAGAAAGCCGACGACTTTAGCTTTACTTCAGCACTGCCATTACAAGTACTTAAAGGCATGATGCCGATTTTATCACCGATGATAAATCAGCAAGAACAGTGTCAAACCGGTTTATAGATGATGAAGCCAGTCAGCTTGCTGCAATAAACAAAAAGCCCATGCTGTAAAGCATGGGCTTTTTGTTCGAGTTAACATGTTGTTAAACGCTAAAAAGACTGAGCATGACAATAATGTGGCATACTACAGCAGCACTGGTTAGTATTGTGCGTAATGTGAGGTAGCTGGTGGTGGTTGATAATTGTTTGGCTTTAAACTCAATATACAATAAATACAGATAACCACTGGCGAGTAGGATTAGCGCGGATAATGCAAACGGCGTTAACAGTGCAATCCAACAGGCGAGTGCGATGATATTACTAATGATGAGTAACTTAGCAATATTATCGTCTAAGGTTAATATAACCGCTTTGCCCCACAGAGTACCGGCAATAAAACTTAAAATCACTGCGCTATAGCTAACAAACCCTAACATAGTATGTTCGGGTGCTAATAGGCTATGATTGAAGGCTAATACACTGAGAATAATAAAAGGTAAAAGGCCAGCAAAGCCCAACCATTGCCATGTTTTAATGCTTTTCATCCTGTAGTCCTTTAATGCATGTTGATACGGTTACTCATCGTCAAGCGTGTCGATGAATGAGAGTATATAACCTCAATTATGAATAATAAACGGTCATCAAACAGGCATTTCCGCTATCAGTGTTTAATCGACTTACAATAGGCTAGCTATTGATACGTCCAATATGCCTTGTTAGCAAAACACATGGCAAGTTTGATATTGCAGACTTGAATTAAACCCGTTTTTAACGATTTATCCCATCTCTTATTAGAGCTGAGGTTATCTATAATATAAATGATCTTGGTGACACAACATAGAAAAGGCGAACCCGAAATGAATATTTCTCTTCATCCCATTACTGAAGCAGATTTAGATATATTGTTTGAATTTGAAAACGACCCTATTGCTAATAAAATGGCAGACTTTGTGCCGCGTAAACGTAAAGCTTTTAACCTGCATTGGCAGCAAAAGGTATTAGCAAATGAAAAGGCGATAGCACAAGGGATTTGGATAGATGATGTTTTAGTGGGTAATGTTTTATCGTGGATTAATACCGACGCAGCCGCAAAGTCAGATCCACAAATGCGTTTAGTTGGCTATTGGATTGGACGTGAACATTGGGGCAAAGGCATTGCCACCAAAGCTGTGGAAATGTTTTTAAAGCAATTTATTTCGAGCCCTGTTTTTGCTTATATCAATAAACAGAACGAAGGCTCTGTAGCAGTAGCGTATGCCAATGGATTTTTCGACGTTACAGCGCAGTATCCGCAACTAATCAGTAAAGACAGTTTACGTTTATTCAGACGTGGTAACGTTTAGTATTCTAGTGGACTAATGATTACCGCCACCACATCCACCGCAACAACTGCCGCCATTAGCTTGTTTTTTGGCAGTATTTTCAGCCTGAGATACTTCATTTTCTGTTACAGCTTTCGTTTCTGTTGCAGTAGTGTCTTGGGCTGTAGGTGCCACATTGCTAATCTGTTCAGCTTGCTTGGCTGGCTTGAAAATACCGCTAATTGAAAAACTCATGGTGATACCTCGTTATGGGATCTGATTGTGTAATGTTGTAATGCAATTTAGTGGCCAAATCAAAACATGTTTTTTATTTGCATGTTTGAATTGTATAAGGCTTACTTTTTTAGTCAAGTGTTATCTGTCGCAAAAAACACGACCTGCTTAAGATGTGTTGAGCATCACATTTACCAGCCATTTTAATGAACGATAATTCAAGCAAGCATTACCTAGAGCCTTTGTTTTAATCTGAATGAGCGTGATAAACTGCGCATCCACATGTTTGGAGTTTTTATGTCTTTTGCAGATTTATCGTTACATCCCATATTGATTAATCGCCTAGCTGAATTAAAATATCAGCAACCTACGCCTATCCAATTACAAGCAATTCCGGTTATTTTAAGCGGTAAAGACGTGATGGCGGGGGCGCAAACGGGCACCGGGAAAACGGCTGCATTTGCATTACCGTTACTGCATCAATTATTGACTCATCAAGATAATCTAGCTACTCAGCCAGACACTCAACATATTAATTCGACCCCGATAACGGCGCTTGTATTAGTCCCAACTCGAGAGTTAGCCCAACAAGTGCACAGTAGTATTGAGCAATATGCTTATGGCAGTTCAGTCACTAGCGTGATGGTTTATGGCGGGGTTAGCATTGGCGAACAAATCCGTCAGTTAGCCAATGGCACCCATATTTTGGTGGCGACTCCAGGGCGGTTATTAGACTTGCTGCGTAAGCGTGCGTTGTCATTATCACAATTAACTCATTTGGTATTTGATGAAGCCGATCGCATGCTGGACATGGGCTTTAAAGATGAAATTGTCGAAGTACTTAAGCGCTTGCCAAGTACACGGCAAACGTTATTATTTTCAGCCACCTTAGATGACCGAATGCTCAGTTTTAGTCGACGCTTATTACGCTCACCACAGGTGATTGAAGTGGCTCAGCGAAATACCACCGCCAGCAGTATTGTTGAGCGAGTGTTTAATGTCGACGCTAATCGAAAGTGCGCCATGCTGTGTCATTTAATCAGCCAAGAAGGTTGGCAGCAAAGCTTGATATTTAGCCGCACCAAACAAGGTGCTGATGCACTGGTAAAGCAAATGAAACAAGCTGGCGTGGCAGCTGAAGCATTTCATGCTGACTTATCTCAAGCACTACGTGAACAAGTGTTAGCAGCATTTAAAGCCGGTGAGGTGACCGCGTTAGTCGCAACTGATGTGGCTGCTAGAGGTTTAGATATTAACGAATTAAATTATGTCGTTAATATGGAGTTACCGTTTCAAGTTGAAGACTACGTACACCGAATTGGCCGCACAGGCCGAGCGGGTAAAGCAGGGCAAGCTATCACGTTATTAAGCATCGATGATGAGCCGTTATTAACTAAACTAGAAGCCTTTTTAGACCGACGTTTACCACAACAATGGCTGGCAGGTTTTGAGCCTGATCTGGATTTAATTGCTCCAGTAACCCGTAAAACAACTAAATCGGCATTAAAACAACAAGCACGCAAAAAGGCATTAGCGGTATCTTCACGCGGTAAAAAACGCTAACACGAGTCTTATATCGATTCCACCACATGTGACAGTGTGGTGCGTGTCTTTTTACTGCCACATTAATGTCATCCAGTTTGCCCCGAGTTGTCACATTAGACGCTTATCTTAACTGACAAATAATTATACCAATATTTGATCCGTTATTTTCAGAGCATACCTAAGGACAATTTATGAGCAAGGCGACATTTGATCCAACTCGTTTTAACAACAGTAAAAATACCCCCTTCAATGAAGTGATGGATAATCATCTATCACGTCGTAATTTTGTTAAGCGTGGTTTAGGCCTTAGTGCGATGACAGCGTTTGGTGGCTTCGGATTAAGTGCTTGTGGCTCTGACAATGATACCGTTGCAGATACGCCAACAACGCCAACAACACCTACCACGCCAACAGCACCAACGAAGAGTTCTGCTGTATTAGGTTTTGAGTCTATTGCCGGTTCTAAAACAGATGCCGTGGCGGTAGCTGCTGGTTATTCAGCTTATGTGTTAGCACCTTGGGGTACACCTTTAAATTCGAAAGCTGCAGCGTGGAAAGCCGATGGCAGTAATACTGCTATCGATCAGGAAAACTCAGTCGGTATGCATCATGATGGTATGCATTTCTTCCCATTGAATGATTCGGCAGATGACGGTTTATTGTGTATTAACCACGAATACATTGACCAGGATGCTTTACACCCGACAGGCCCTACATTTGATACTGATGGTAAACGCACTGTAATTGATGAAATCCGCAAAGAAATCAACGCCCATGGCATTTCCGTCGTGCGCATTAAATTAGTTTCTGGAATATGGAAAGTGGTCGAAAACGACAGCCATAATCGTCGCTTTACCGGTGCAACTGTGATGGATATCGCTGGTCCGCTAGCGTACAGATCGTACCTTGAAACGCGTTATTCGCCAGATGGCAGCCAAGCGCGCGGTACGTTAAATAACTGCGGTAATGGTTATACGCCTTGGGGCACTTATTTAACGTGTGAAGAAAACTGGCCGGGTTACTTTGTTAATAAAGGCACTTTAACGCAAGAGCAAACGCGCATTGGTATTTCGACTTCTGACACTCGTTATGGCTGGAGCCATTTAGCCGGTGATGACGATGAACGTTTAGACGAATTTGCTCGTTTTGATGTGACGCCAACGGGCTCAAGTGCGACTAACGATTACCGTAACGAAGCCAATGGCCACGGTTATATTGTTGAAATTGATCCATACAATCCTAACTCGCGCGCCATTAAGCGTACTGCATTAGGTCGCTTCCGCCACGAGGGCTGTGCCTTTGGTAAACTTGAAGAAGGCAAACCAATCACATTCTATTCAGGCCATGATTCTCGTTTTGAATATCTGTATAAGTTTGTTTCTGACGCAGCGTGGGATCCAGCAGATGCTAACAGCACTAACCGCTTAACAGTAGGCGATAAGTACATGAATGCCGGAACCTTATACGCGGCTAAGTTTACCGAAGATGGTGTCGGTGAATGGTTACCGCTGACGTTAGATGGGGTGACTGCCGACGGAAGCACGCTTGCGAGCAGCTTTGACTCACAAGCCGCGATTATATTAAATACCGCTGGCGCCGCTGACTTAGTGGGAGCTACACCAATGGATCGTCCAGAATGGACAACCGTTGATCCATTTACAGGAACGGTATACCTAACGTTAACCAACAACAGTAAGCGTACCGACGGCACCAACCCTGCAAACCCACGTTTAAATAACAACTTTGGTCATATTATCCGTTGGGATGAAGGTGATACAGCAACGGAATTTAGCTGGGATATCTTTATATTCGGTTCACCTGCAGATGGTGATGCTGAGACTAACTTATCCGGCTTAACTGACTTAAACCAGTTTGCTAGTCCAGACGGTTTGGCGTTCGATCAACGTGGTATTTTGTGGGTGCAAACCGACAATGGTGCCTCTGAAGTTACCGAAGAAACCAACGATCAAATGTTAGCAATTGTGCCATCAACGATGGTAGATGCAGACGGTAACCAACAAGTGGTAACGGCTGAAAACCAAACTCAGCTTAAGCGTTTCTTTGTTGGCCCTAACGGCTGTGAAGTGACTGGTTTTGCCATGTCACCAGACTACACCGCAATGTTTGCCAATATTCAGCATCCTGGCAACTGGCCATACTCTGATAGAGCAGATGAAGAAACGCCCGCAGGCACAACGGTTCGTCCACGTGCAGCTACAGTGATGTTTATTAAAGATGACGGCGGTGAAATCGGCGTTTAATGTAAGCCACTTTCTCTGGAAGTCATTAACCTTGCTTTAGTCTTGTTTATGGCTTTAAAAGCGTATATCAACCCTGATAGACTTGTTCTATCAGGGTTTTACTTTTTTTTGTGTACAAAATCTAATTATCAGCTCTAATTATCAGCTTTAATTATTAATAGTCTATTTACAAGGACAGCCATGCTAAATGGAATTCATCACGTCGCTATTATCTGTGCCGATTACTCACGTTCAAAAGTATTTTATACGCAAATATTAGGGCTAAAGGTTGTTACCGAACATTACCGTCAAGCGCGCGATTCTTACAAACTGGATTTAGCTTTGCCAGATGGCAGCCAAATTGAGTTATTTTCATTTAATGATGCACCGCTAAGACCCAGTTATCCCGAAGCCCAAGGTTTGCGACATTTAGCGTTCAAAGTCGATGATATTGATATGGTCGTGGCGCATTTGCAGCTGAGTAATATCTCTGTTGAGCCCGTTCGCATTGACGAATATACCGGTAAACAATATACCTTTTTTAGCGATCCAGATGGTTTACCGTTAGAGCTTTATCAAGTCAGTTAATCTATATCGACCAGGCCGCTGTTTCAGAGCGGTATTCAAATGGTTATCAATTACGTTTGTTATCAATAACGGTTACCTATCTGTTTAATGCCTCTTCTATTAATTAAATATATATTTCATGAATCTTTACATAAATGATAATGATTTGCATTTGCGATCCTTGTTTCATTTATGTAAAGTGCATCACATAAATGAAATTTAGTTAACGCTTATTAATAACAGGATGATGTTAAGCATGAAGTCGAGTAATTACAGTAAGTTATCATTAGGTGCTCAAGCCGTTGCTGCAGCATTGGTATTCAGTAGCCCAGCGCTATATGCCGCAGACACCAAAAATGAAACTTGCGATAAGGATATATTGGCAAAATGTAAACCAGCGCAAACGGACGAATCTATTGAACGAATTCGTGTACATGGTGTACAAAACTCGGTTTACATGTTTAATAACTCAGCCGACAAACGCCGTATGGCTGCACTTGTTGATACGCCGCAAGTGATTACCGTGTTAACTCAAGACCAAATTCAAGAGTCAGGAAATACGGACTTAAAAGACATTCTGTCAGCTCAAGCGGGTGTCACCCTTGGTACTGGTGAAAACGGTAATGCATTCGGTGATCGTTATATTATCCGTGGCCACGAAGCACGTAGTGACGTGTTTGTTGATGGACTTCGCGATCCTGGCATGACCACTCGTGAAAGTTTTGCCACCGAGCGCGTTGAAATTACCAAAGGTCCAAGTTCAACATTTGCTGGCCGTGGTTCATCAGGTGGTGCCATTAATAGTGTGACTAAAAAAGCCTCAGTAGCTTACGATTTTGGCCGTGTCGATCTGGGTATTGGTACTGACGATCACACTCGTTTAACGGTGGACTATAACTTACCGATATCAGACAAAGTGGCAGTACGCCTTAACGGCTTAACGGCTGAAGAAGACAAGCCGGGCCGCGAAGGCATTACGAGTGAACGCCAAGGTGTTCAGTTATCAGGTGTGTATGAAGCCACCGATGCATTGTCGTTTACCGCCGATGGTTACTACCTAGACGCGAAAGATGTGCCAGATTTAGGCAGTTATTTTGATCGGGATACTCGTAAGCCGCTAGAAGATATTCCTGTTTATGCTCAAGATGGTGACTTTCTAAATTCTAAGGTCACCACGTTTACCTTACGTACCGAATATGAGTTAAATGACAGCATTACGTTGTACAACGCGACACGCGTTGGTCATACCGAAAACGGTTATATAACAACAGGTATGGGTGGCACAACGCGGGCAGATACCGACCCAACAGCGCCTGGTGCAAGCACGTTAACGCTTAGTACCCACCAAGGTAACCAAGATGTTGATTACGTCAGCACTCAGTTCAACTTATTTTGGAACACCCAAGTACTTGGTTTTAATAATAAGTTAGTATTTGGCCTTGAATACACAGATGAAAATGTTGATAACGGCGTATATAGCATCACCAACAATAATGATGGTAATTGTTTGACCGAGGGGCGTCGTGGTGTATCAGAGGCTTATTGTATTATTGATGGTAACGGCAATACTGTCGACAATGTCAGCCAGTTAATGAATCGCAGCTATGTTGATGGAGGATCAGATGCGATATACGACATCGAAACCGTGTCGGCATACATGATGGATACGGTTGAGTTAACCGATCAGTTAGCACTATTCTTTGGTTTTAGACAAGACAGCTTTGATTACAGTAACAACACGACAGGTCGCGATGGTGAAGTGGATTATGCCTATTCCGATACCATGTATAACGGTAATATTGGCTTAGTTTATGACTTGTCTGAAGATGCCAATATCTACGCCAATTACAGTACTGCAACCAACATCAACGGCGGAGAGTCTGATTTAGGTGCTAACTGTGGTTACGGTGGTATTTGTGGTACGCAAGAGCAAGCTGCTGAAGCCGATGCCGAAATAGTTGAAAACCTAGAACTCGGTACCAAGTGGAAGTTGTTTGACGACAAAATGATGTTTTCTGCATCGATTTTCCAAATCACTAAAAGTGATGTAATGGAAAGTGTTGGCGACAGTTACTCAACGCTAGGTACACTTAACACTGGTAAAAACCGCGTTAAAGGTATCGAGTTTGGTATGGTCGGCAATATTACTGATAAGCTCAGCATACAATTCTCGGCTGCCAAAATGGATTCAGAAATTTTAGAATCTTACAATCCAGCTAACATTGGCTTAGTACTGAGTAACTTTGCTGACGAAAGCGCTTATTTACAACTGCGTTATGAGCTAACTGAGTCGTTTGTATTTGGTGGTAGTTATACTTATCAAAGTGAAATGTATGGCGGACAACCAGACACTGCAGCAGGTTATGATAGCGACAATAGCCGTTACAGCATTGTAGTGCCTAATTATCAAGTAGTTGATTTGTTTGCCAGTTACAATGCCACTGAGGATTTAACTTTCCGTGTCAACGTAGGTAACATACTGAACGAAGAATACTGGACGGCAGCATATCGTTCTGGCTCATTTATGTACTTAGGTGATGCCCGCAATGCTAAATTGTCGATGACATATGAGTTTTAATTAAAGGTATTTGCATGATTGTTATTGAACAAATTCTCTCGAAACAGGATGTCAGTGCTTATCGTCAGCAATTGGCTGAATGTCCGTGGGGCGACGGTCGTAAAACCGCAATGGGAATGGCGGCGTCGGTTAAAAATAACAATCAAGCAGATGCACAACACGCTAATGTGCGCCAACTAGCTAATCAACTATTGGCGCGTATTGGCGAAACGCCTAAAATTGTATCAGCGGCGTTACCGCATAAAATATTTCCGCCGTGCTTTAATCGTTATAGCGAAACTGAAGAGTATGGTTACCATGTCGATGCAGCCATCATGCGGATCCCTAATACCTCAGAAGTGATCCGTAGTGATGTATCCATGACGGTATTTTTGAGTGAACCCGAAGAGTATGACGGTGGTGAGTTAGTTATTGCCACCGAATTTGGCCAGCAGCAAATTAAGTTACCTGCAGGATACGCCGTAGTATACCCGTCGAGTAGTTTGCATAAAGTGACCGCAGTAACTCGAGGGCAACGCATTGCAGCTATTACGTGGATGCAAAGTATGGTTGCCGATGTGACTTTACGCCAAACCTTGTATCAGCTCGATCAAAGTATTCAAAATTTGATCAAAGCCAACAACACTGACCGCGCTGAGCTAGATAATCTACATAATGTGTATCACAATTTAATTAGACAGTTTACCCAGCTGTAAACGCAATCACTGGCTTTTAATTGCTCGCATGTTGGGAGCATTTAGCATAATTAGCCAGGCGAGGATGTGATTAAATAAGGTGGGAACGCAAACGGAATATTCTTTGTTGAATATACGGTGATAGTGCGGTTGTTAACACATGCTATCACCGTTTATCGCGCTAACTTACCACCATTTGGCCAGTATAAAGTACAAAGTTACGTAGCATGATAACGCCCAATAAGCTCAGGCACGCAGTTCCGGCAACATAGGAAAACTTGCGTTTTGAAGTGGCGTTCATAAATAAATTCATCGCTAATGGGGCAGACAATCCTAATCCCATAATCCCGAACCAAAATATTAAACCCCAAAATCCTTCTCCAATCGCGTTTAATGCCGCGACTTTACTTTGACCACCACTGAGAACTAAACCCATAAAGAAGGTAAAAATAAGGAAAATTTCTCCTAAAATCAATGGGATCTCTACTCTATGGATAAAACGCACTTCCTGACCATTAGGGCTGCCTTTGAGTAACACCCCGCCTAATAACGACGCCGCGGCACCTGAAGATAAACCCGATGCTAAAAACAACAAAGGTAACACAGGGTTATTTAGCATAGGGAAGCGTGGCTGAGCCGATAATAAAAATCCGGTATAGGCACCTAGCGACACAGAAAAGATGATCAACAACCCCGTTATTCCAGCTTCATACTTCGCGAGCATTGTGGTTGTTTTACACACTATCGGGAAGCGAGGTTGGCACCATTCTTCAATAGGTTTACGGAATACAACAGCAATCCAAGCGTACATGAATACTTGATAAATCAACAAGATCAATACACCCATCGACATCACTGAGGTGGGATTGTAGAACACAAGTATTTTCCAAAAATCCCATGGTTTGGTTAAATCTAATACCAAAATCCCCAAACCTGCTAAAACGGAAACTGCTGCAACAATACACGCTGCTTGAACAAAGCCTGAACGGTATGCTTGTTCTTTAAGGCATACATGTTTCAGCAATACGGCAAAGAACATCGCACCGGCAGAAACCCCTGCTAGGAATAGATATATGGCAATGGGCCAATGCCAGACCAAAGAGTCAAAATGCAAAGCGTTCATAATATAATCTCCCCTTGTTTGGCTGTAATACGAAACAGTTTGGGCCGGGTACCTAAATCTAACTTGGTCCGTTGTGTTGGATTAGCTTTTAACAGCATAACCAGTTCAGACTCAGGATCTTTAAGATTACCAAACACCAATGCTTTGGTTGGACAAGCTTCTACACAGGCAGGTTGTTTATCTTGTTTGAGATTAGTTTCCCTGCAAAAGTCACATTTGTCGGCTGCCTTAGTCACAGGATTAATAAAACGTACATCGTAAGGGCAGGCTAAAATACAGTATTGGCAACCAACACATTTATCTGCATTAACCGAGACAATGCCGCTTTCTTTATCGATAAAGGCGGCTCCAGTCGGGCATACATTAACGCAAGGCGCATCTTCACAATGTTGGCAGGAGTGGCGGCTAAAGTGATAATACTGATTTGGATACTTGCCATAAGGGCCCGACTGTTCAATGCTCAGCCTGGTGACACCTTCGGGAACATGATTCACTTCTCGACACGCTTCAACACAGGCGTTACAACCAATACATTTGGTTTCGTCATGTAGCATGGCGTATTTTAAATTGTTTATTCTTATGCCCGTATCGGCATTGGCTTGATCGCGGCTGAGTGGATATACCGACACGCCGGCAACCAATGCACAGGTGCTTTTAAGGAAATGTCTTCTTGAGTTTTCCATGATTAGTTACCTCTGCACAGTGTGGCAATTTCGGCACACATTACTGCGATCTTTTGCTCCTAAGCCCATTATTGGGTCTGATTCAGGATGCAGTTTATGGCAAGATGTACAACTCAATTTTTGTGCGTGTACGTTGTGAGTCCACTCCGCTTGAGCTATCTTTTTAGGCGAATGGCATTTCAAACACACGCCATTTTTAGTATCGATTGTCATGTCGTTTTCCGCAGAGAATACCATCAGGTCATTGGGTTTCTTAGGGTGATTGCCTTGTTCACCATGGCATGAACTACAACTCATTTTTAACTGTTCTTGAGCATGGTGACCTTGCATTGCCCCATTGCGTTTATGGCATTTCATACATGAGTCATTGTTAATTTGCTCAGTAGAGTCAGCGCTATTTGCTCCCTGACTCATAAGGGCAAACGACAATACGCCTACACTTAACATCAGTAGCCAGTTATTCCGGGACATAATCAGTCCTCTCTACAATAATGGATTATCAAAAAATAGCGGGTGAAAACAGATTGCCTTCACCCGACAGGGTCTTCATACCGGTAGGGATAGCTTTAACATTTGCATGTCGTAAGGTTCGCCTCGAACAATTTCAACTAATTTAATGTTGAATTTTTCGAACAAACTTTTTGCGTTAGCATCATCTTGTTGACTGAAATCAGAGATAACCAATTTCACTTCCGACGAGTCATGATCAATTACAACATAATCGAGTCGTGTATGATTTTCTGCTGCGGTTTGGGCATCCATTTCAAACACGGTGTCGATTGGAACGTTGCAACAAACGTCATATTTGACGCCCACCATCGCTTTTAGCGATTTTAAAAAGTTAAAGCTCTGAGTATCAAAAAGCATTTTTTTGAACTTAATTGCGTGCTCTTCAGTATCGGTTTTGAAGAACTTTATACAAGTCATAATGAAAATAACTAATATAAAAGGAACAACAATAAACAATACAGAGTACACAAACGCATAGCTTAAAAAGACTGAAGTAATCATATTATCCTCCAAAGAATCATTTTTAATTTATTGTTTTATGAATTAAAAATACGTCGTTGACGTACGATAAATATTATCCTTATATTTTGGTTTTAAATTGATCGTAATCAATTAATTGAGGTGGTTTTAATTTATTTGATCGTAGTTATGATTCAGGTCTGATTGCTTTTTTTTGCATTTTTAATTGGTTTATATATAGAGTGAATAAAGTGAGAGTGATAATTTAAAGTTGTAATTTGGTTGTTTTTAATGTTGATTTATTAAAATTTAATAAATCAACATGTGAATATCTACTTTATCAAAATTCTAGTTGTTTAATTTGATATTACAATATATGAAATCAGCTTTTACCAAGCTGAGCATCAATCGCTTCAAGCATTCTATGCGAAATATGCAGTGTTAAAAAATTCATTTTTATGATCTGGAATAAGTAATCATTGAATACTTAAAATAACGTTATGAACTCTTTTTAAAAGCGTTAGAATACTAGGCTGTATACCTAAAAGGGAGTATCTAAGATGAAGCCAATTGACTTAGATAAATTAGATTTATTAACATTATCTATATTAGTGAGTCTTTATGAAAATAAATCAGCGACACATGTTTCTAGAATATTAGACGTGCCAGCTTCAAAGATTAGCCGTTGTTTGCACACTGCAAGACTAATATTCGGCAATGAGTTGTTTATTAGACGGAAATACGGATTAGTACCCAATGATTATGCAGGAAAAATTTATCCCATTGCTAAGGAGATAGTAGAGTGCGCTAAGCATTTCAATCGACTTAATAGTGCTGAGCAGTCGCATAATCGATACTTTGAATTGGTTATCCCTGGCATGATTGCTTATGCTTACCCGCGAGCATTGATGAAGGCGATTAAAGAGCACAATAAAAATATTCATATTAATGTGAGCAATTGGAGTAGCCATTCTTTGGAGTGTGTCACTAACGATCCACACTGCATTGTGATGTGTTGTTGTAAAGGTCCTGAAGAAATTCTTTGTTTTGACCAAAAACTACAGGTTGAAGTGCTTGCGACAATGAACCGACAATACTTGCTCAGTTGCAGAAAGCATCCCATATTAAAACAGGACATCTCTCTAGAAACCATTGCTAAATATCCATATATCAATACGTTTATTGGTACCCAAGCTCCCATACTTAATCCATTCCAGGAGTATTGCCAGGCTAAGGGTTTATCTCTTAATACCGAAATGACCATTACCAGCGTGTCTTCTTTATTTGATTACCTTTCAGACTGTCAATCATTAGCTATAACGCCCTACAAGGCGGTGTATGACATGTTAGATGATGACTCAGGTTTACATGCTTGCCAGTTATCTGAGTACGAATGTAATCGTCTTTTTGAGATTGTAGAGCCATTAAAGTTGGTCCTAGTTACTCATCCTAGTGCTGATAATGAAGATACTGCATGGTTAAAACAACAAATTCGTGAGTTAACCCATGAGCTTATTTAATATAAAACTAGCTAATATGAAGATTCGCATTATTGCCTAATGATAAAAAGTTATACTGATTTTTGTATTTTCAATATAAAAGAGGATATTTAGTTTTTTGATATTTAGTTATTGCTTGTTCTTAAAGATGTAAAAGGTGATTTTTGCATCTTGAGGCAAGAATATTGATATCAGGATTATTAAATTACAATGCTGATGATGTAATTTACAAGGTTAACTTTATCATTATCTGTGCCTGTAATTTATTAATATTAAGTCAATGTTACAATCGAATTTGATATATTTCACTGATAGGTTTGCTGACAAACACGTTCAAAGCGAATTACAGGAATACTTACCTACTCGATATTTATAAGATGCATTTTTTTATCACCTTAGTTTATCAACTTAGATTATCAACTTAGTGTAGTGACGTCGTTAGGCTCAAGATATCATTGTATATTATCGGTTCTTAAGAGAGTTACAGTTTCATTAGACCATTACTGATCCACAAAACTCAGCACCGCAATTGATGTATGTACGATAAAGGTCTTCTAGATGTTGCATAAAAATCCGATAACTAAGATTATCGGATTGTTGTAGGTTAAAAAGAACGGTCAAGTTAACGGTTGAGTTTCTTAATTTTAACGGCTAACTTATCGGCATTATGCTTCAGTGTCCTTTTGTCCTTCCTAATGCTAGGTTATTTCTGCACTTGGTTGACCGTGCGAAAAGGTCATTGTCACTCACAGCCTTATTCATTTAGATAATCGCCTAGTTCTAGACTACAAGTATTATATAGCCTAGCAATGACCATCATGCATAGTATTAATTCTAGTGGCGGATTATAGCCATTTCAAACGGTAGAATAAGTACATCTGCAAGCCAATCAGTGCAAACAATCCGCCACAGAATGCGGCAAAAGCCCAGTTGGATTCAGCACCCGGTATCCCGCCAATATTGACGCCCAATAAGCCTGTTAAAAAACCTAATGGTAAAAATACCGCTGAAATTAGCGATAAGAAATACAATCGTTGATTCACTTGTTCTGACTGTTGTGATTGGAGTTCTTCTTGTGTGACGCTGGCACGATCGCGTATCGCATCAAGATCTTCTATCACTCGAATAAGGGTTTCATGTATTTCACGTAAGCGGACTTTATCGTTATCGTCAAACAGTTCGCTGGCTTCTTGTAACATACGAGAAAATGCTTCTCGTTGTGGCGCGAGATAACGGCGTAATACCACGGTTTGTCTGCGCAGTTCGGCAATGTCGGTACGCAAGGTTTTGTTTACTTGAGTGACTACGCGTTCTTCTAACTCATCGAGCTGCTCTTCAAGCTTGCCAATAAACTCCACTTTACGTTGTGTAAGACGCTCACAAATGGCCATGATAAAGGCTGCACTATCAACTGGGCCTTTGCCTTGCTTTATCGCATCAGCAACATCGATCACCGATTGTAGTTGGCGCTCGCAAGTTGAAATGATTTTGTGCTCTTCAGCGTAGATCCGCACTGCGACCATGTCTTCTGGATCTGAATTGGGGTTTAAATTAACCCCTCGTAACGCCAGTAAAATTCCTTTGTCGGAACTTAATACTCGTGGGCGAGTATCGGTGGCCAACAGTGTATCCATCTCAACCCTTTGTAAACCAGAGTTGAGGATCCATTTACGTGCTTTAGGTTCACGATAGCGAAGATGTAGCCATAAAAGTCCATCAGCAGGCTGCCATAGTGCTATTTGTTCAGCGGTAAGTGACTGGCCTGCATTTGGTCCAGTAAGCAACAAGCTGTATATAAAACCATTATTCATTATCAGAAATTCCATGTGATCACTATTGCAATAATTTACGCTACTTTTTAATCTTGCCCAAGTTTAAAACGACCTTATAAAATGAAATTCTTTATTTATCGAGCATTTAACCATCAAGCACAAAATTTGATGAACTAACCAACTGCAGAGTGGCCATTCATCGGTTAAAATAGAAAAAATGCTAAAAAAAGAGTACTAGTATGGAATATCAATTTCGTCGAAACCGCCTCGAAGGCTCAGTCTTTGCTGAATTTAGCATGGGTCATGAAGTATTAGGCAGATGGTTTGCTGAAGAGCTTGGTGACGACAAGAGCAAAGCGAATCATATTCTCACACAGATAGTGTTAATCAAATCTGGGGCGCTTAACCATTTGCGTGATGTTGGTGGAGATTTAACCATCGATATCGACTCTGAGCAAGTGAGAGTGTTTGCCAGCGTGATTGACTCAGAGGAAGAACATTTATTAGAAGACTCTATGAGCCTCTATGATGCGGAATCTGAGTCTTATTGTGGACTAGAAGACTTTGAGTCGGTGCTGCAAAGCTGGTTAGCATTTATTAACGATAAATAGCCATTTCTTATTTTTAGCGGGAGTTACATAACAACAAAACCACGTTTATGTGGCCTTGTTGTTAAGTGTGGTTTGAACTTTGGCGTGGGGCTAATTGTTAAGGTAGCGTACCGCCATTTCAGTGCGAGATTTAGCATTTGCTTTACGCAGTAAGTTCTTCACATGAACTTTAACAGTGCCTTCGCTGATGTGTAAATCTTCGGCGATCATTCGATTACTTTTGCCTTCAGCTAGCTCTTGCAATATTTGCAATTCACGCGGGGTTAAATTCTCTATCCAGCTGTTGTCGTCAATCGTGTTTTTCAACTCATAAAGATAAGCTTCTACTTCATCACTAATCACTCGGTGACCCAACATGGCTTTTTTGAGTTGTTCTAACAATAGATCAGGCTCAGTGTCTTTGAGTAAATAGCCGTCAGCACCAGCCCGCAGTAGTCTAACGACATCTTGTTTAGCGTCTGAAACGGTTAAAATCACAATTCTTGCTGTTACTCCCTCTTGACGCATAGCGTTAAGAGTATCAAGCCCAGACATGCCTTTCATATTCAAATCGAGCAGAATAATATCGGGTTCATCTTCGGCTACCGCGGTAAGAGCTTCTAGTCCCGTGCCCGTTTCACCAAAAAGTAAAAAGTCACCGTCGGAGGTGATTAATTGGCAAATACCACGACGTAATAATGGATGATCATCGACAACAAGTACGGAATACGGCTTACCCATTTAAAGGCTCCTGTTGAGGTGGAAAACTCAGCGTTACCGTAGTGCCGCCGAGGTGATTACTATTGAACGAGACGGTACCATTAAGTTTGTTGGCACGCTCATGCATGATGCCAATGCCGAAATGTTGGTCTCGTTCAGCTATATGTGTCACACCAATGCCATCATCACAAATTGAAATAGTAATCATGCCATTGCCAGTTAACTGACAATTTACCACTATATGGGCAGGGTTAGCGTGTTTAATTGCATTTAATGTCGCTTCACGAATTAATTGTAAAATATGAATGTGCTGTTTAGCTTCCAGTAAATGTGCTGATAGTTTGTAATTTAATTGGATATCGATATTGGTCTGATGACGTAATTGATCCAACATAACTTCGATAGCTTGACTTAAATTAGGCTCTTTTATGGTCAATCTAAATGTAGATAACAGTTCACGTAATTGTACATAAGCAGTACTCACACCTTCATTGATCTCGGTCAATTGACCTTCCACTTCAGGACTACGGCAACTGTGATCAAGGCTTTTACGTAATAAACTGACTTGAATTTTTAGAAAGGATAACAACTGCCCAATTGAATCATGTAATTCTCTAGCGATGACGGCACGCTCTTCCAGTAACGCCAGCTGTTGACGTTGTTCCGAGGCATTATGGATGGTAATAGAACGGGTTAACATCATGGCAAAGTTTTCAAACAATTGTTTATTCAATGGCTTATTGGTAATTACTTCTAAATAACCCATTTGGGTCATTTCTATCAATAGCGGAAACTGTACCGATTTAGTCGATGGTTCGTCTGGCCAACCACCTTCCGCTTTAATAACATCTTTAGAGCCGTCTTCATGTTCAATCACTAAGCGCAAAAAGGTTAAGTCTTCATAATATTTCAGCTGATTGATTGCAGATTGCAGTGCTTTATAGTCGAGTTTATCAGCGTGTAACGTGATTAAGTTGTCATATAAAAATTTTAACTCGTTATTTGCTCGGGTTAATGCCAAGGTTTTTTCGTTTACTTGGTTTTCCAAATCTTCATATAAGTGAGCTAATTCTGCAGCTGTTTTTTGCAATGCATTACCCAGAGCAGTAAGTTCAATATAACCCGTTTTAGGCATTTCAACTTTGAAGTTACCTTTGGAGATTGTTGCGGCACTATCCATCAATAATTGTAATGGTTTAACAACTCGTTTACGTGTGAATACTACGGAAAAGAAGGCGATAACAAGTAAAATTGATAAACCGATAATCTGTCCAATAACCAATAGTTTTAGCTTAAAGGCCGCGAACAATTCCATCTTTAAAACCAAGGTATCAATGGTGTCGACAAAGTCAGTTAGCGAGGCTGAATACAGTCGCGTATTGCCTTCTTCAATATAAACTCTCATGACTTGCCACTTGTCGATAACCAATAAATATTGGTCGCGCAACTCTTTGGGGCTGTACCATTGAAGAGAACGTTTAAGCGCTTCTGAATTAAGTGTATTTTCGAATTCAATAATTTTTTTATCGGTATTGTTACTACCTGCATTGGTATACAGCAACAATCTATAACTTTGCATCCGCAGTGAGCCCGAGGCGTTGATACCTTTGGCATCGCCTAAGCTGAAGGTTAAATTGACGATAGAAAACACCGCTAAGCTTGATGACAACAAAATTAAAATGAGCATTAAACTTAAAATGGTGGAAGTAAGGCTGCCACGAGTAAACATAAGATCCTGCAGTTGATAACGATCAGTGATTAAAAATAAGTCAAAAGTACTGTTTTATATGATGTCCAATAGTGCGTTCTACATTAGGTATGTGTTGATAACATTAACAAGTTTACAGAACTGTGAGATACATCCTGTTTACATGTTGATCTGGCGCAAGCTTTCATCGCTATACCTCATAAGGGGTATAGTTAAAGCGGTGTTAAATCGCTAAATTTGACGATGGAGATGTCGTGATTATTAAATTAAATATAATGTAACACGGAGATAAAGGGTGATGAAGATGAATGTAAAATCAATTGCACTGAGTGCAGTGATTGCAGCCAGTTTTTTAGCCGCTGGCGCAATGGCGAGTGAGAAAACCGAACCTCGTAATGAAGTTTATAAGGATAAATTCTCAAAACAGTACGACAGCTGGCATGCTACTGATGAAAGCAAAGAAGTTGTCGATATGTTAGAAAAAGTACCTAGCTTAGTTGTTTTGTGGGCTGGTTACGGTTTTGCTAAAGATTACAATGCTCCACGTGGTCATATGTATGCGGTCACTGACGTAACGAATTCATTACGTACTGGCGCACCAAAAAATGCTGAAGACGGTCCAATGCCTATGGCATGTTGGAGCTGTAAAAGCCCTGACGTACCTCGCGTGATTGAAGAGCAAGGTGAAGATGGTTACTTTAGCGGTAAGTGGGCTAAAGGCGGACCAGAAATCGTTAATGTTCTGGGTTGTGGCGATTGTCATGAAAAAGGCTCATCTAAGTTACGTATATCACGTCCGTACGTTGACCGTGCAATGGATACGTTAAATACACCATTTGATAAAGCTTCTCGTAAAGATAAGCAATCAATGGTGTGTGCTCAATGTCACGTTGAATACTATTTCGAGAAAACAGCAGAACGCCCTGGTTTTGTTAAATTCCCTTGGGATATGGGTACCACTGTTGAGCAAATGGAAGTGTATTATGACGGCATAGAGTTCTCTGATTGGACTCACGCAGTGTCTAAAACACCTATGTTAAAAGCCCAACACCCTGGTTATGAAACTTGGAAAATGGGTGTTCATGGTCAAAATAACGTGAGCTGTGTTGATTGTCATATGCCTAAAGTGACTAACGACAAAGGCCGCAAATTTACTGACCATAAAGTGGGTAACCCATTTGATCGCTTTGAAGAAACCTGTGCAACGTGTCACAGCCAAAGCAAAGAGTTTATGGTTAAGCAAGTTGAAGAAAGCAAGCATAAAGCAGAAGATTTAAAAGCTCGTGTTGAAACTCAACTGGTTAAAGCTCACTTTGAAGCTAAAGCTGCGTGGGATGCTGGTGCCACTGAAGTTGAAATGAAGCCAATCTTAATGGATATTCGTCATTCACAATGGCGTTGGGATTTTGCGACTGCATCTCATGGTGCATCATCACATGCTCCTGCTGAAGTATTACGTATTCTAGGGACTTCATTGGATAAAGCTGCTGATGCTCGCGTTAAACTCGCTCAGTTATTAGGTACTAAAGGTGTTAAACAACCTATTGCATACCCTGACACTTCTACTAAAGCAAAAGCGCAAGCAGCATTAGGCATGGACATGAAAACCATGAATGCTGAAAAAGCTGAGTTTAAGAAAACACTGGTTCCTCAGTGGGAAGAAGAAGCTAAAAAGCGCGAAGCGACTTACAAATAAGTTGTACTTATTAGCATAAAAACTCTCCTCAGGTGTAAACCTGAAAAATCTAACAAACAGCCCTCATTTGAGGGCTGTTTTTTTATGTGCGTTATGCAGAAATAGCGCACTAGCTTCTGGCAACTAGGTAGCACAAAAGGTAGATGATTTAGTGCACCAAAACGATGCGGTCATGTTTCTCGTGCACTCGATTGGTGCCTTAATGTTAATGAATAAAAGAGTGGGTAAAATAAAACCTATATATAACAGTATATTGAGAAAGTGGCCTAATGATTGAATTAACTCATTAAACAAATTAATAACAACTACACTTTTTCACACTTTTGGAGGTCGGGATGAAACTCGTCAGCGCTATTATTAAGCCATTTAAATTGGATGATGTCCGTGAAGCTATTGCAGGCATGGGCATTGAAGGTATGACTGTTACTGAGGTAAAAGGCTTTGGACGTCAAAAAGGTCACACTGAACTTTATCGTGGGGCTGAGTATCAGGTGGACTTTCTTCCTAAAGTAAAATTAGAAATTGCCACCAAAGATGAAAATTTGGACATGCTTATTGAAGCGATTACCAGTGCGGCACATACCGGCAAAATAGGTGATGGAAAAATTTTTGTGACTGATTTAGAACAAGCTATCCGTATCCGTACGGGTGAACTTGATAACGAAGCATTATAAGGAGGCTGGCATGGAAGAATTAACTCAATTAGGCCTGACGGTAACTGAACTACGCTTTGCATTAGATACGTTCTATTTCCTCATTTCAGGTGCGTTAGTCATGTGGATGGCAGCTGGTTTTGCCATGTTAGAAGCTGGCTTAGTACGCTCAAAAAACACCACTGAAATTTTAACCAAAAACGTGTGTTTATACTCAATTGCATGTGTCATGTTTTTGCTTGTCGGTTACAACATCATGTATGTCGACAATGTTGAAGGTGGTTTCATCCCTTCTTTTGGTTCGTTAATCGGTTCGCAAGCTGATGGTGCAGACCACGCTTTGGAATCAGACTTTTTCTTCCAAGTCGTGTTTGTTGCTACGGCAATGTCGATAGTATCTGGTGCTGTGGCTGAGCGAATGAAGTTATGGTCTTTCTTAGCTTTTTCAGTAGTAATGACCGCTGTCATTTATCCTATTGAAGGTTACTGGACTTGGGGCGGCGGATTCCTCTCTGAAGCTGGTTTTGTTGACTTTGCTGGTAGTGGCATTGTACACATGGCTGGTGCTGCTGCTGCAATATCTGGTGTGCTGCTTCTTGGTGCTCGTAAAGGTAAATATGGTGAAAATGGCCAAGTTCATCCTATTCCTGGCTCTAACTTACCAATGGCTACCTTAGGTATGTTCATTTTATGGATGGGTTGGTTTGGCTTTAACGGTGGTTCACAACTGTTGGTTTCTGATGCTGAAAACGCCAGTGCTGTCGCTAAAATCTTTGTAAACACTAACTCTGCCGCCGCATTTGGGGCAATCTCAGCGCTTATTGTGTGTAAAGTTGTTTGGGGTAAAGCGGATTTAACCATGATTTTAAACGGTGCGTTAGCGGGGTTAGTCGCGATTACTGCTGATCCTTTATCGCCATCAATATTAATGGCTGGTGTGATTGGCTTAGTGGCAGGTGCTGTGGTTATCTTCTCTGTTATTGCATTTGACCGAATTAAAATTGATGACCCAGTAGGTGCCATTTCAGTGCACGGTGTTGCAGGGTTCCTTGGACTAATGTTAGTGCCATTATCAAATGCTGATGCTAGTTTTGGTAGTCAGTTATACGGTGCAGCAGTCATCTTCATTTGGGTATTTACCACATCGTTATTGGTATGGTTTGTATTAAAAATGACTATGGGTATCCGTGTGACCGAAGAAGAAGAGTACAACGGTATGGATGCTTCTGACTGTGGAGTAGATGCTTACCCTGAGTTTGTGAGTGTTAAAACCGCGGGTTAATGAGTTAATTAGCTAACATTGAAAACAGAACCTTTAGGTTCTGTTTTTTTATGGATTAATAACATTATTATCGACTTACTTGAGGTAAATAATGAAGGATGTGCTAGCTTAACGGTATACACTATAAGATGAAATTTGTGACGAGGTAATGATGAAACCAGCACTGATAAATTTATTAATGGGATCTTTGTTATTGAGTGCGACGAGCCATGCTGGCACCGTTGTGGTGCGCCAGTCATCAACGCCTTTTGATGCTTTTGCTGTACGCGATCTTGTATTACAACAGCACCAATGGCAAGAGTTGTTAAGGCAGCAACAGCAGATAACGATTTTACAATCATTGCCTATCGGTTGCTTAGCCGTGACATCACCATTTGATTATTTTAGCTGTGGCCATCAATTTTATCGTCCCTATGAATATCAAGACAGACAAATTTTTATCCAAATAGATCCTCCAGTTAGTGATAATCCACCTCAGTAGCAAATAAGTCGTTACAACCTTACCGTTGTAGTTTTGGCCTAATGGGTAACTATTGACTATGCTTTTAGATAGCGTATTCCTATCTGAGGGCTGAATAATGTTAACTCATCACTCAAAAAAGACAGAGATTAATCCCCTTACTCATGATGACCAATTAAAACCTAAATGGACTCATCTACTGTTTACTGTTTTACTTTTCAGTATGAGTGCTTGTCAATCAACTCAACCCCAAAACAAAGCTGTAAAGATTGCTGACCTATTTCATGATGAAATGTTCATGCCTGTTGAGACTGTGTCTATTGATGATATTTATCGTTTACCTGAAAAGTTTGTCGCACAATTTAGACGACAGTTTCAAGCCGATAGTACTCTTCGTAGTCAAAATGTTATGGCTAATGAATGGTTGGCTCAATATATAGGCGCACAAGATGGTGGTTTTGAATACCGTGATAATGTGACTCGCTCTGCCAGTGAAACCGTGCTTAATCGTCAAGGTAATTGTATGTCTTTGGTTGTGTTGTCGGCAGCACTGGCTGATGCGTTAAATGTGCCCGTGGAGTTTAATGACATCGATGTTGAACCCGTGTGGGATAGACGAGGTGGTTTTTATTTAGTTAATGGTCACGTTAATTTACGTTTATTACCTCCGAGGTCAAATAACACAGTGTTATTTAGAGGTACAGATGTTCTAGTGGACTTTTTACCTGAACGTTCTGTGCGTGCTTATCATAAAAAAACAGTTAATAAGCGCCAGTTAACCTCGATGTTTTATAACAATATTGCAGCAGAAGCGTTGATTAACACCGATTATGATACAGCTTATGCATTGGTTAAAAAAAGCATTCAACTGGATCCGCAACATGTTGCAGCAATCAATACCCTAGCGGTTATTTATCGACATAAGGGCTACGAAGATGAGGCTGAATATGCATATCGTTTAGCGCTACAAATTGACTCTCAAGATTTAACCACATTATACAATTTGGCGTTGATTTTAGGTCAACAAGGGCGTTTAGATGAATGGGCACAAATACATAAGGTGCTTGAGATCGCGAGAATAAATAATCCGTTTTATTATTTTGACATGGCTCAACAAGCGTATTTTGATAAGCAATATCAAAATGCACTCATATGGTATAAACGAGCTGTTGATAAAGCGGATTATCGCCATGAGTTTTATTTTGGTTTGTCTAGGGCTTATTGGGCAACAGGTGAAGAGCGGTTGGCTGAGAAAAGTCTTAAACGTGCGTTGGCCTTAAGTGATAATAGTAATAAGCAACGCTACCAAATTAAGCTGCAAGCGTTGAAACAGAATTAGTACCATTAAGGCATTTGATGCTGTGGTTGATAATTGTTTTGTTCAGCTAGGTCGAGTATCTCTTGGTAGCGATATGACTGTTTGAGTGTAGTAATAGCACTATCTACTCGGTTAGCTATTATTTGATCATGACAAGCAATTTTTCGTTGTGCAGGGTCAAACAATACCACTTCTGTTACTGGGATACTGGTATCGAGTTTTGATTTGAGTAAATGACGATAATATTCAAATATCCGTCTTTCTAAAACAATGACTTCAACATATCCATTAAATAACATCACCACTTGGCTTTTTTGATTGGTTATTTCACTGTAGTGAGGGTTAGCATTCGCGATGTCTTTAAACTCATCACCTAAGTATTGTTTTGAGTTTTGAAATCCTAAAATAGACAATGCGCTAAGATCGTTAAATTGTTCAATTTGAAGATTGTTTCTTGATAAGTAAAACACGCTATTTTGATATTCAAGTAAGCTTTGCGTATAAAACAGTCCTTCCACATGATCAGGGGCATTGATCATGCAGTCTATTTTATTGGTTTTAACTAGACGCTGTGCACGTAAATTAGGCGCATGAACAATTTCTTTTATGTCTATATTTTCACTGTTCAGAGCAGCCTTCAAAAGGTCATATTGCACGCCAGCATTTTCATCGGTAAAGAAATAAGGTGCAATACTGTTACTGGTAGAAAAACTAATACTATCAATGACTGGAATCAATTTTTCATGGTAAGTTTGCGAGTGAAATTCGACTAATTCGTGTACATCATCGATTGGATCAACGGACGTGGCAATGGCGGGATAGCAAAGAGTTAATAATAAACTTAATAAAAAAATTGACCAATATTTCAATGTGTTATCCTCCTCTGGATAGCTTGCCAAGTATTAAGTCGCTCATCTTCCTTGTGTTGAATTAATGATGTTAATCACTAAAGTAAAGCATATTAATATCATTAGAGTGTCTTTTTGATAAGACAGTTTGTTTTAGTGATATTTGGTGCTAAACAATCAATGTATAAGTGTATTCCATACTCGTTTTACGCAGCCGTTAACTGAGCTGAGTTGCTATTGCTTCTTATTACGTATTCCCAATCACTTACGTATAGTCTCTGTTATCGGCACTGATGAATAATACTTGATTGATTTGTCGATAGATACTGGTTAAATTGATGATTCATGTTCATTTTTTCGATGGTTTTTTATCATTTTTAATGAATCGTATCAGCTGATTTATTTTTACTGAATCAGACACATAAGACGTTTTGCCGGAGTTGTAACCACTATGCATTATCAAAATGACGATATTCGTATCGATGAAATAAAAGAATTGCTGCCACCCATTGCGATTCTAGAACGATTTCCGGCAACCGAACATGCATCATCAACTGTTTTTAATGCGCGTAACAGTATTCATCAAATTTTAGCCCGTAAAGATGATCGCTTATTAGTGGTGATTGGCCCTTGTTCAATTCACGATCCTGTTGCCGCCTTAGAGTATGGTCAACGCTTAGTTAAATTGCGGGAACAGTATAAAAATCAGCTTGAAATTGTCATGAGAGTGTATTTTGAAAAGCCGAGAACGACAGTCGGTTGGAAAGGGTTAATTAATGATCCTTATATGGATAACAGTTTTCAATTAAATGATGGTTTACGGACCGCTCGTAAATTACTTGTCGATTTAAATGACTCAGGAATGCCAACAGCAGGTGAGTTTTTAGATATGATCACACCTCAATATGTTGCTGACATGATGTGTTGGGGCGCCATCGGCGCACGTACTACCGAATCTCAAGTACACCGTGAATTATCATCGGGGCTGTCTTGTCCTGTAGGATTTAAAAATGGTACCGACGGAACCATTAAAGTGGCTATTGATGCCATTGGAGCCGCGAGTGCGCCACATCATTTCTTGTCGGTTACTAAGTTTGGTCATTCGGCCATAGTGTCAACTAAAGGGAATCCAGATTGCCATATCATTTTACGTGGCGGTCGAGCACCTAACTATAGTGTCGAACATGTGTCTGATATCGCCAAACAGCTTGCTAAGTCAGGCTTAACTGACAATATTATGATTGATTTTAGCCATGCTAATAGTAGTAAAGATTATAAAAAGCAGATGCTGGTTGCCGATGATGTCGGTGGGCAAATATCTCAAGGTAATCATGCTATTTTTGGTGTGATGGTTGAAAGTCATTTAGTTGAAGGACGCCAAGACCTCATTGAAGGTAGTGAATTGTGCTACGGACAGAGCGTAACGGATGCTTGTATTGGTTGGGATGACACAGAGTCACTTTTAGCAACACTCAATAAGAGTGTACTTGACCGACGTCAAGCCTGATATTTGAGTTAGTCACACCTAAAAAATAAGGCGCTCAATGCGCCTTATTTTTTTATATGTTGTACTAAGTATTCATTGGCCTTAGCTAAACTGCCAAAAGCAGAGATAAGATTATCACGACCTTTATCTTGCAGTTCAGGGTTACCTGATTCAATCATCATCCATACCCATGTTTGTATTAGTTGTAATGGTGGGTATTGAATTTTCGAGCTATCCAACATAAAGCATCCTTTAAACTAGTAAATCGTTATTTGTTTATTATCAAATAGGCGTTTATCTGTACTCGAAGAGTAACAAATTCTGCTTACAGAAATAACTCTATTTAGCTTAAAAAAGCACAAAATGGCTAAAAAAAATTAAAAAGTAGTATTTTAGTCTGTGTAATTTCATTCTTTGGTGGTTCTAAAGTAGTACTTGCGTGACATTAAAATAGCCATTTTATGATAAAAATGAGTGCGGACTTAATCCATCGTAATGTGACCGATGTCTGATTAGAAAATGACATATAATAAGACAATCAATATTAGATCGTGGTGAACTGCCTATAGCAGTAGTCATTAACTGGAGCATAAATGAGACCTTCTGCGTACTTCGAAGGCCCGGTAGGGAAGTTAAATTGGCATGTTTTAAGATTATTATGGCCATATTTATTAGAATTTAAAGCACGAGTCTTGTTAGCCATGATTTGCTTAATCGTTGCTAAAATCGCGAGTGTTGGGCTGCCATTTATTCTGAAAGAATTAGTCGACACGCTGGATAAACAATCCGCAGCCCAGATCATCGCCGTTCCTATCGGATTGGTGCTAGCTTATGGCATGGTCCGTTTGCTCAATGTCATTATTGGCGAGATACGGGATACGTTATTTGGCCGCGTTACTGAACGAGCAATTCGCCGCCTTGGAAGGGCTGTTTTTGAACATTTACATCGGCTCGATCTTGATTTTCATTTAGATCGCCGTACCGGTGGCCTGTCTCGCGATATTGAACGTGGCACCAGTGGCGTCAGTTTTTTAATGCGCTTTATGGTATTTAATATTGTGCCAACACTGCTTGAGATTGCCTTAGTGATTGGTATTTTCTTTTATAACTATGGCGTCAGTTTTGCATTGATCACCTTGTTTTCTGTGGTTGCCTATATTGGTTATTCAATTGTGGCAACAGAGTGGCGCACCGGTTATGTGCGTGATGCTGCAAGAGCTGACTCGCTAGCTAATACTCGTTCAATCGATAGTTTGTTAAATTATGAAACTGTAAAATATTTTAACAATGAAGAATTTGAGTCACAACGATATGATTCTGCACTTGAACAATGGGAAGTGGCAAAGCGGAAAAACCGCTTATCATTGTTTGCTCTTAACGGTGGTCAGGCATTAATTATTGCTGTTGCTATGACGGCGATGATGGGGCTGGCTGCTTATGAAGTGAGCCAAGGCTCGATGACAATTGGTGACTTTGTCCTCATTAATGCTTTTATGATGCAGCTGTTTATTCCATTAAATTTTTTAGGCTTTGTTTACCGCGAAATCCGTGGAGCATTAGCTAACATTGAACGTATGTTTGATATTTTAGCCAAACAACCACAAGTGTTAGACCATGTCGATGCAATTGAAGCCAGTCCCACTGTCGGTGCGATAAAATTCACCGATGTAAGCTTTCATTACGATCAACGCGCTATTTTAAACAGTGTCAGTTTTGATGTGCCAGCAGGGAAAAAAATTGCCGTAGTGGGCGACAGTGGCGCAGGTAAATCAACAATCATTAAATTGTTATTCCGCTTTTATGATGTTGACCGTGGGTCTATCACTATTGATGGTATTGATGTGCGTCAGCTTAGCCAACAGGCCTTAAGAAGATCTATCGCAGTGGTACCGCAAGATACCGTCTTATTTAATGATTCTATTTATGAAAATATTAGGTATGGTCGCTCAGATGCGACTCACGATGAGATTATCGCGGCGATTAAGTTGGCTCATTTGAGCGACTTTATTGAATCATTGCCAGATAAAGGTAATACCAAGGTCGGTGAGCGAGGATTAAAGCTCTCTGGCGGCGAAAAGCAACGTGTTGCTATTGCTAGAGCGGTGTTGAAAGGTGCACCTATTTTAGTGTTTGATGAAGCCACATCGTCATTAGATTCACGCTCTGAGCAAGCCATTTTGAGTGCTTTGCGAGATGCAGCAAAAGGTCATACAAGTTTAGTGGTAGCCCATCGTTTATCGACCATTATTGATGCAGACCAAATAGTCGTATTGAGTAAAGGTAAGATTGTTGAGCATGGAACACATGCCAGTTTGTTAGCTCAACAAGGGCTTTATGCTCGGCTTTGGCATATTCAACATGAACAGAAAGATTTGGCGAATGGGTAAGGGTTAAACAATGAATATTGCTACCTGATGTTGTCGGATAAAATACCGTCATCGGTACAAATAAGAACCTATTTATAGCGTAAAAGTTCAATATCTGACTACTTTAACAGCGCTGAATGGTGTTTAAATCGTCTGGTTATATTTAAGGCTAATGAATTTTTTGACGACAGTGATCAACGCAGTTAATCTATAGCCTAACTTGTGGGTTATTTATTCCGGATAACTATATTTTTCAATCAATTGGATTTTATTAAAGGTGCGAATTCGTGTATGGAGGTGACTTGTGCATAATATTGCGTTAATTGCGGCGCTAGAAGGCACCCGACATCAAGTGACAACTGATTGGTTTGCTATTATGGCAATGCTTAAAACACGTAGCATGTCTGATGATGCTATTAACATTGTTTATAACGACTTGTGTGCTGGCTTAAGGGTAACAACTCGTGGGCTCACTTTAGCTAAGTCTATGAACAACGACCTCGATAAAAATATTATTAAATAAAGTGATGGTCCGCAGAACATTCTTTTCTAGTTTAAATCGGTTTAATTAACTCATGCTGGGTCATAGATTTGCATAATTTGTAGATAAAGTGATATCAACGGATTATTTTGAAATGTTCAATTGATTTTAACCGCTATTATTTGGCTGGTTTATGTTATCAAATACTTGGAAGAAGATAGGAATTATATTGAGTTGATTCAGTGGTGACGAGTGCTGCTACTAATTATCAAAAGCTTACTTTTTCTGCCAACCAATACACACCATTTTTATGAGTGCTGCTGGAGACGGATCTAGTGTTAAGCGCTTAATTCTACCTTGTTCAAAACACACAAATTCACCTTCGATTTCTGTCATTCGATTACAGTTTTTACAGCTTAAACTTAAGCTTTTGACATTTAGATCTACTGCATTCGTTTTTATGTTCAACGCGAAATCCTCTGAATTGGTGCCTCTTTAAAATCACATTAAGGCTACTTACTGTGATCGATATCAAAGTATATTGTACACGTTTTCTTAACTTCGGCAAAGTAATCCGCTAGGGGCCCCTGTTATTTACTGTGATTGATGGTCTACTTTATTGCATGTATCGGTAATGTTTATCGAGAGTTACAGCTACACCTGTGGATTGTACTATTCGGGCATGATGGCGGGTTAAGTATCTCGGGTCGGTTACACCACATGAATGTGCGATCATGGTTAAATCGTAATGTAAGAAATGATTGTAGTTTGCGACTCGTGCAGATTTATCTTTTGGATCTAAGCCTTTTTGCAATCGTATATTATGAGTGGTTATACCGGTTGGGCAGGTGTCTCGGTTGCACTGTAGCGATTGAATACAACCTAAGGCAAACATGTTTCCGCGAGCTGAGGCGATAAAGTCGGCGCCAGTGGCTAATGCCCATGCCACGTATGACGGCATGATCATTTTACCGGTCGCAATAACCTTAATGCGTTGTTTAAAGCCGCGTTCATTCAGTAAATCAACCAGTAACGGTAAACTTTGGCGCAGTGGTAAGCCGACATTATCCATTAAAGCTTGGGGGGCTGCGCCCGTACCACCATCGGAACTGTCTAAGGTAAAAAAGTCTGGCGCATATTCAATACCACGACGTTCAATTTCATCGAGGAATTCAGTAACCCAAGACATATCACCTAATACCGCTTTAATACCGGTTGGTTTTCCGGTGATATCTCTTACTTGATTGATCATATCGATAATGTCAGCAACATTATGTAATTCAATATGGCCATTGGGGCTTATGGAGTCTTGCCCTGCTGGAATACCGCGAATGGTTGCTATTTCTTCGGTGACTTTTATCGCCGGTAAAATGCCTCCTTTTCCAGGCTTCGCACCTTGGCTTAATTTAATTTCAAACATTTTTACTTCAGAATGAGCGGCAATATCGGTCAGTTTTTGTGGATCTAAATGACCATGCTCGTTACGCACTCCGTATTTAGCGGTACCTATCTGAAAAACTAAATCACAATGTCCTTTGAGATGATAAGGGCTTAACCCTCCCTCACCAGTATTGAGCCAACAACCTGCTTTTGCTGCGCCATGGGATAGTGCTGTAACGGCTGGACGAGACAAGGCTCCAAAGCTCATTGCCGAGATATGGCAAATTTTATCAGTTGTGTAAGGGTGTTTACATTCAGGACCAATGGTTACTGCGATGGTTTGGTGAGTGTCATGATCACTGACGGGGAATGCTGAGTTCATGAACATTACCGCACCCGGTTTATCCAGAACTTGTGTCGACCCAAACGCAATTGTTCGGTCAACATTTTTAGCTGCACGATATACCCAACTGCGTTCGGCTCGATTAAACGGCAGTTCTTCGCGATCTTGAGAAAAAAAGTATTGTCTAAAAAACTCACCTTGTTTTTCAAATATATATCGAAAACGACCGATAACAGGATAGTTGTGTCGTATGGCTTGTTTTGTTTGCAGTTTGTCAGCGATAAACATGTAAATTACAGCGATCAATAATAACCAAAATAACACTAAGAAAAGACCGGAAAAAATATCTATTCCCCACATAAACCAATGTTGTTGCGGCATGTTGTTATTCCTATCTGGCTATCAATCTGATTACCATATTAGCAGATGTTCATTTGGGCAAGTTAAATTGGTGATGTTAATCAACAAGCTATTTTTTAGTAAACGTAATATAAATAAATTTTTCTTAATTGTTTTAATGTATGGCTTTAGAAATGTGTATTTTGGTCGATAATTAAGCTATCGGTCATTGTATGTGAGCTAATATCATGGAAATTAAACAATCAAATAGCAGTAATGCGAGTCCACTGCGTGACAATAAAATAGTCAATACACCGCAAACTTCATCAACCCACCAAGCTGAAAAAAATACGCCGGTTGAGCCTAAGTTAACCAGCAATCAGCTAAGTCGACAAATGATGAATAATTCGATTTTAGCGGCGCAAGAAGAGGTCAGTATTGCTGCGGGTGATAAGTCTATGGCATTACTTTATCGTGCCGCGATTGAAGCCATTAATGAAGAGCTTGCGCCAACGCTAGGGGAGAACTCAGTCCAAAAGAGTATTGAAAGTGGAGTGGATTACTCTCCTGAAGCGACTGCCGATCGTATTGTCAGCTTTGCCACAAATTTTTTCTCGACACATCAGCAACAAAATAAATCCATGGGATTTGATGAGCAAGTTAGCAGTTTTATGGTGAAAATTGGCGATGCTATTGATCAAGGTTTTAAAGAGGCTAGCGATATCTTATCTGGGCTAAAAGTCTTAGACGGTGATATTGCTGCTGGTGTTGATCAAACCTATGAACTCATACAACAAAAACTTGCTCAGTTTCAGCAAGACCGCTTAGATGCTAATTCAGCAAAGCAAGATTCATCAACTACGTAAACTTAGCTCTGTTCTTTTTAAGCGAATTAATAGCGTTAGATTATTCGCTATAGATATAAATCTGGAAGGCTTTTAATTAAGCAAATATCTGTATAGATTGGTATTATAGTAGATACATAGGCCAGTCTAAAAGGAACAAAGTCATGTGGATTACCGGTACCGTGCTAAAACGCATTGATTGGAATGATAAATTATTCTCGTTGCGTATCAAAGCCGATGTCGAACCTTTTATCGCAGGTCAGTTTATTAAGCTCAGCCAAATGCGTGATGATAAACGTGTCGCGCGGGCGTATTCGCTTGTCAATCCACCAGGGACTGATTATGTCGAAGTGCTGGCTGTTGCGGTAGAGGATGGTCAGTTATCTCCAGATCTAAAAGCATTAAGCCCTGGTGATACCATTCAAGTCACGCCTAAAGCGACCGGTTTTATGACTTTAGATGAAGTGCCTAAAGGGGCATTGCAAGGCAAGCACTTATGGCTGTTAGCGACAGGCACTGCAGTGGGTCCATTTATCTCTATGCTTGCAACCGATGAGCCATGGCAACGCTTTGAAAAAGTCGTGTTAGTTTATGGTGTAAGGCTTGGTGAAGATTTAGCTTATTTAGAAACGATTAAACAGTTTATTAGCCAACATCCTCTTCAGTTTGTGTTTATTCCAATTGTGACCCGTGAAGATTATCCCGAAGGCTTATCATGTCGCATTCCTGATGGTATTAGCAGCGGATTAATTGAACAGAAAGCAGGCTTAGGGATTAATGCAGAACATTCTCAAGTGATGATTTGTGGTAACCCTGGAATGATAAGTGATGCGCAAACCGCTTTGGTTGAAAAAGGCTTAGCAAAAAATCTTCGACGAGCGCCAGGGCAAATTACGGTCGAAAAATACTGGTAACACTTTGGTCAATCATAGTTCCATGATAGTGGCTTAAGCTTGCCATATTGCCATACAGCATGACGATTTGATGTTTTAGCTTTGGCAACTTAACTGTTGAGAGTGAAACAGCGCTTGCTCCTTTTGGTATGATCACTTACTCTATTGCAATTGATAACCATTATCAATTACGCCGGTTGTGGCGGAATATTGATTCAGTTAGGGAGAGTTGATTAATGAAATTGTTAAAAAGTGTCGCATTATTAGGGTTGGCTTGTGTTGCTTCTTCTGTGAGTGCCGCAGAGGCATTAACGGTTTATTCTTACCGCCAAGCTTTCCTGATTGAGCCTATTCTAGAAAAGTTTACCGAACAAAGTGGTGTCGACGTAAATGTTGTTTTTGCTAAAGATGGTATCGCAGAACGTATGGTGCGCGAAGGCCGCCTATCTCCCGCAGACGTGGTATTAACATCTGATTTCTCTCGCTTAATGGAATTAGTGGAAAAGGATCTTATTTCTCCCGTCGACAGTGCGGTGATTGATAGTAATATTCCAGCTCAATATCGGTCACAACAGAACAATTGGTATGCGCTGACAATGCGCGTTCGTAACCTGTATTCTTCTAAAGATCGTAGCGGTAAAATTGACATCGATTACGAAGACTTAGCCTCAGCAGAATACAAAGGTAAAATTTGTACTCGCAGTGGCAAACACCCTTATAACGTCGCATTAGTGGCGTCGATGATTGCTCATGACGGTGAGGCGAAAACTAAAACCTGGTTAGAAGGGGTAAAAGCCAATCTAGCCCGTAAGCCTCAAGGTAATGATCGTGATCAAGTGTTAGCAGTTAAAGAGGGCATGTGTGACATTGCTATCGGTAACAGCTACTACTATGGCAACATGCTGATGGATAAAAATCAGAAAAGCTGGGCAGAAGCGGTTGAAATTAACTTCCCTAATCAACATAACCGTGGTGCTCATGTAAACGTATCAGGTATGGCATTAGCCAAACATTCACCGCATAAAGATAACGCGATTAAGCTCATGGAATTTCTTACTTCAAACGTTGCGCAGAAAATGTATGCTGAAGTTAATATGGAATATCCGGTAAAAGCTGATGTAGCACCGTCTGAATTAGTGGCGTCATGGGGTGATTTTAAAGCCGATAGTTTGCCTATCTATAAGTTGGCTGAATACCATCAAGCTGCTGTAAAATTGCTTGATGAAGTGAAATTTGATCTTTAACTGAAGCTCGTTTAAATATTATCAGCGCATTATCGATATGATTTACAGATTTACAGATTTACAGATTTACAGATTTACAGATT
>NZ_JACJEU010000059.1:0-2244 GCF_014164215.1 Shewanella sp. SG44-2 | reverse complement strand
GCGGTAAAAGCGGTAAAAGCATAATTAAAACAGACTGCAGCGGTAAAGGTATAATTTAAATAGAAGGTGGCGGTAAAAACAATAAAAAAGGTTAGCGAAATAGCTAACCTTTTTTATTGTAATGTTCGTCACATGGTGGCAAACATAGCAGTGTTAACGATTATTTCTTATCGTCTTTTAAGCCAATACTTTGCATCCAGTATTCAAAATTAACTAGATTTCCCGGTAACACAATACGGCTATCAGGTTTGCTTAAACCATCTAACTGCTTCATATATTGTTCACCAAGTTGCATACGTAATGCACTTTGTCCGCCTTCAGATGAAATAACCACCGCTAATCGTTCTATCGACTCTGCAGTTGCTTTCGCTAAAGTGAGAATTTCTTGCGCTTTACCTTCGGCCTCATTAATGCGGCGCTGCATTTCACCTTCAGAGCGGTTAATGGTTTCTGCCATCACACCTTCTGAACGATTAATTTTACTCTGCTTATCACCTTCACTTTTGGCTAATAATGCCCGACGTTCACGCTCGGCATTCACCTGCATTTCCATGGCATTTTTAACTGTTTCTGGTGGGGTAATATTTTTAATTTCGTAACGATGCACTCGAATGCCCCACATAGAGCCAGCTTCGTCGAGAACTTCAACCACTTTGGCTGATATCACATCACGCTCTTCAAAAGTACGGTCTAAATCTAAGGTACCAATCACAGAACGCGTAGTGGTTTGAGCAAGTTGAATAGCGGCATAACGATAGTCAGTAATACCATAACTGGCTTTAACGGGATCGGTAACCGAAATATAAATAACCCCATCCACTTCAACATTAACTTCATCACTGGAGAAACATTCTTGTGGCGGTACATCAATAGTTTCTTCTTTTAAGTCGTGGATATAAGCCACTTTATCAAGGAAGGGGATCAGTGCATGGAAGCCTGCATCTAAGGTGCTGTGATACTTACCTAAACGTTCAACAATGTAAGCCGACTTGGTCGGTACAAGACAAATAGACTGGAATAATTTCAGTACAAAAATGGCAAAAATAACGCCCCAGATAGCCATCACAATCAAATCAGTATCAATTCCGTTAATCAACATTAGCGTGCTCCTTTTGCTGATGAGTTTGATACGGCATGAGTCACTTGCTCCATACCTTCAAAAAAGCCTTCTAGCTTGGCCATTTCCGCTGGCACAACAGAAACTTGAGCTTCAGATAAAATTTTGCCCACTTGGCCAATAAACTGTTCTTTAAGTAACATGTTCATAGCGTCATTGCCGCCATTCACTGTTAAGGCTTTGCAGATCATTTCCATGCCTTCAGCTTTCGCGTTAGCAATAATGGAAATTTCTTGCCCTGTACCTAAAGCCTCGTTAATACGCTTTTGTTTTTGACCTTCAGATAAATTAATCGCTTCTTGACGTTCACCTTGCGACATATTGATCATTGCAGCTTTTTCAGCATTAGCTAACGTGATTTCTGCACGCTTACGGCGTTCTGCTTCCATTTGTTTTTCAAGGGTGTGAATAACCTTCATTGAAGGCGAGATATTTTTAATCTCATAACGTAATACTTTGATCCCCCAAGGATCTGAGGCTTTATCAATTTCACGCACAATGGATTCATTCAAACTGTCACGCTCAGAAAACGTTTGCGACAAAGTTAGCTTACCAATTTCAGAACGCATGGTTGTTTGCGCTAAGTTAACCGCTGCACGGCGATAATTTTCAATACCATAGCTGGCAAGCTTGCCGTCCATCACCTTAAGGTAAACTAAACCGTCAACTTCCAATTGGGTGTTATCTTTTGAAATACAGCTTTGCGGTGGCACATCTAATACTTCTTCACGAGTGTCGTGGCGATAAGCAACCCGATCGACAAAAGGGACAAGAAAATGAAACCCTGGCTGGAGCACGGTACGAAACTTACCCAAACGCTCAATAACATGCACTTCACGCATTGGCACAATTAACATGAGTTTGAACAAAATAAACATTACAAATAAAAAAACGATTGTTAACACAAACATATCTACTCCCTTTTAATCTGACTTTCCTAGATAACACTTAACGACAATCGCAACACGACGACTTCGACACAATATTTACAAAACAATATTTACAAAACAATATTTGCGAAACTACAATTACGACACAATATTCATATCATAATAAACTGAATTTATTACACTTAAGTACTCGATAACCTCAACTCACAGTAACAACTCACGGCAACAACTCACGGC
>NZ_JACJEU010000058.1:0-3560 GCF_014164215.1 Shewanella sp. SG44-2 | reverse complement strand
ATGGATCGCAGTTCATTATCCTAACCAGAAAGTTTAGTTAGGGGTTCTAAATGAACCGCCCTGTGCGGAGCCGCATGCAGGGTGGTGTGGGGGCTGGAGGCTAGATACCTCCGGCTACCCGATTATAATCCATTAATCCGATCCATTGAACACTTCGAAGTTTGATAAAGATTTTTGAGGACCTCCACCAAACTGACCACTATTTGGTGGTTCATTATCTTTCTCGATGTTACGGATAAAAAGTAAAATGACTATAGCCCCAATGATTGGAAAAATAAGAACGATCAGTATTTGTAACACTTTTTGGACTTTCTCAAGAATGCTGCATTTTACTACTCTGTAAATGACATAGATATTGAAAACAAGTACCAATAATAATGACATTTCTAATAGCATTAGTCCCAGTTCCTCAATGGCTTATAACGCCCAAATAACAGGCTAAGTAATGGTTGGCTAAAATTGTATAGCGAAGCGAAACGTAGCCAACTGTTACGTGTCCTTGTTGATTTTCTTGATACTCATTGAGCCCCCTCCCTAGCAAGCCGCATCAGCGGTATGCTTAAGGTGACTAAACCAACAGGAGAAAGCTCAATGAGATTTTATAATAACTCACATCCATACTACTGTGGTATCGATTTACATGCACGTTTACTTTATGTCTGTATCATTGATTCTAAAGGGGAAGTTGTAGCTCATAAAAAGATAGGTGCCAGTAAAGATGACTTATTACTCATTCTAGAACCTTATATCGGCAATGTAATTGTCGGGGTTGAGTGCATGCATTGCTGGTATTGGGTGTCAGACTGGTGTGCTGAACTTGGGATTGATTTTATCTTAGGTCATGCGCTTTATATGAAGGCGATTCACGGTGGTAAAACCAAAAATGATAAAGTCGATTCCTTTAAAATTGCCACACTACTGCGTGGTGGTAACTTTCCAATAGCTTATGATTATCCAAGTGAAATGCGCGCAGCTCGTGATCTACTGCGCCGAAGAATGAAGATTGTCCGTCACGGGGCCATGCTCAAAGGTCATGTGGTTAACACCAACAGCCAATACAATTTACCTGCCACTGCACTTAACCTTAAAAACATCTCTGCAAGACAAAAACTTCGCGAGCAATATCAAGACCCTATCGTCCAACGCAACATTGATTTAGACATGGCACTACTTGATTGTTATGCAAAGGAACTCGCACAGGTTGAATGGTTCATTGAAAAACAGGCCAAAAACCATAATCCCGTCTATTTAGAATTACTGAAAACAGTACCAGGTATTGGCAAGATTTTGTCACTGACAATCCTCTATGAAATCGGTGATATCAGTCGATTTGAGTCAGTACAAAAGTTTGCTTCATACTCTCGATTGGTCAAATGCAAAGCAGAATCAGCGGGTAAAACCTATGGCACCAATGGCAATAAAATCGGTAATGCTCATTTGAAATGGGCATTCTCAGAAGCAGCGGTGCTGTACCTACGAGGCAATGACAAAGCACGTAACTACCTTAATCGATTACAAAAATGAATGAGTAAAGCAAAGGCGTTGTCTGCACTGGCACATAAGCTTGGTCGCTGCGTCTATTTCATGCTGAAGAACAAAACGGTGTTTGATGAACAACGATTCTTAAAAGGATAAGTCGCGCAATAAGGTGAGCTGAACGTCTAACTAGATACTCTTAAAAAGAGAAGCGAGCATGACCGTGAATGATGTGGCTAATGAAGCAATGACTTCTCACCATCATCACTATGCCAAATGCTATTTAAGCTACATTGCCTGCTGTTGATTTTACAAAGAATGACACCTTATTGGCGCGCATTGATAAATACAATCAACAAAGTCGTTTACACCCTAAATGAGCCTGAAACTAACTGTGCAAAAAGCACCTCTGACTTGAATAGTGCCATCTTAGGGTTAACCGATAAATGTCTCGGCTTTAGCCTCCTGCGTCGCTCTACCTCCTAAATCCATTTAGTCGTAGTGCCCCTGATATTTCAACGGATTGAAAAGAGTCAGGCAGCGATAAGATCGCACTAAGAGAGCCTCTATATGTGTTTGCTGTAAACGATGATTTGACAGCTAAATGACAGACGAAGTAGATGAATTTGTTGATTGATTTTAATTTGACTGCAAAAGCAGTCAAATAAGTTAGGCTCGCCTATTGACTGGTGGAAGGCTCATATGTGTTATACGTTTGCTTGCACAGTAGTAATTAGGATAATAATTAACCGTTATTTTATTCCTATATTTATGCATTAGTGTTAATCAGGTTTAATTCTATTTTTAAAAAATCAGCTAATTGTTTCGCCTCTATTTTTATCCAGTCACCTTCGCTATGATCACTGACTTTAATGCGTTTACCTGACTTTGTTACTATATTAAGTTCAAAACTATCATACTTGTGACTATTGTTATAAATAGGCTTTCTAATCACCTGGACACTAGTAACATTATTTAAATGAATGGCTTTATCATCAGGTTCCTTTCCGCAATAATATAGTTGCTGAGCTAAATCAAAACAATGTACTTTAGACGCCACTCGGTAAAGAAATATTAATAACAAAATAAATATAGTTAACAAAAATATATAAACTGCCAATCCTTCCCCCCACAATTCAACAAGGTTGGGCGTGGTTATTATCGACATAAAAGCAATAAAGAAAAAAAACAAACCACAACCAAACCCAAACAAAAATAATGAAGATTTACTACGCCAGTTCTTTCTAAATACAGCTAAATTGCCATCAACTTTTAATATTGAGTCACGAAAATTTGTACCGTTAACCCTATTCAGTGGCTTTTCATCATTCATTATTGAACCTTCCTGTAAAGCATAATTATTCCCTTGTGAGACTGGATATTAATGGAATAAACGCCTCGACATCATAAAAACGTATAACAGCTTATTGAAGGGCAAAAAAAATTAAAGTCGCCCTTTTAAGTTATTGATTAATATCATCCTACATTTACTATCTTCTTGATGTAAAGCAGTTTTATTTAACGCCACTGACAAATAAAAGCGAGGTAGCGCGTTAAAAGTGGACTCAATATTCAACAGGAAATAAAAACACCTTTATTTCAATGCATTACAAAATATACAAATTATTTATCGTACTACTTTAGTTTACTTATTAGCCGATTTAACTTAAAAAACACTAAAAAACCATTACAACTGTTTTTGTATACAGTACACACAACATAAAGGTGGGAAATATGGCTTACACAGGATACTTATCCGATATTTATAAGCCAGATACTGATGAAGTGTTAAGCAGTACGATCCCCATCGAAAATTATGGACTTTTTAGTATTTTTCGTCTGGGATGATGTGGCCACAAGTTCATATTTTAAACAAACTTTGGGGCAAAGACGTGTTTCAAGGTGGCCTAGTGAATGACCGTAAATTGCACATAATTACTAAATCTCTACTATGTTCTTCCCTGATAATGTTAAAATCTCCGCATCAGAATTACCGAGAAACTCAATGTTTATCCATCATGTTAACGGCATCGACTGGCTAGTGATCACAGCTTTTGAAGAACTGAAAACTATGTTTATCGAAG
>NZ_JACJEU010000057.1:0-3578 GCF_014164215.1 Shewanella sp. SG44-2 | reverse complement strand
TGGGTTGTTGCAGCATAAATTCGGTCAGTTGAGTGCGATTTAAACGCTTATTGAAGACTTGTTTTGCATGACAATCCATCCCAAGGACTTGAAATACATTCTTGGCCAAATCAATCGAAATAGTGTTAACTTTCATGGTGGACGCTCCTTAAGTAACTGCGTGGTTCAACATCAGTTTGGCGCATTGACGCCGTATTAGGGAGCGTCCATCTCATCATCCATGGCCAGCTCACGATATTTTCTTCAACGGCCTCAAGTTCAGAGTTCAATTTGTCCATTTTCAATTAAGCAGGCAAACTCATTTATGCCCCATTCCTTGTTAGTGCTATTACACAATCACTTTGGGTGCATCAGCATTTACCATAAAAAATCTATTGATAAGTAGCATCAAATAATAGGTAAATGACTTCTTTTTATGATAGGTAGTTCGATAAAATTCTTTCCTAGTGATTATGGTTTATTTTTTTTTGGTGTGAATATTATAAAAATCCTATAGAACACAGAAATTATTGACATATGTCATGCAATAAAAAGCTTCCGTATTTTAAAATAACTTAGTATTGTTAGTTTCTAAACTATGGAAAGATACTGGCTTTGTAACAAGGATGAATATGAGTATTTGTAATAGCAGACATAGACATGACCCAACATTTGAAACTCTTCCCCTAGACCAAGGCGGCGCTGGCAGGCATAGATGCTGCGGATGCGCCTACGAACGAGGCTATGACCTTGGCTTGCAGAGAGAAGAACTATTAAACATTGATATTGAATCCCTTCCAGAAAGCCAAGCAGGCACAGTCAGACATAGAAGTCCACACTCTGCTTTTGCAATGGGCTACCAAGATGGTGTAGTGGCTTCTTACATGAGTTAACTAGGCAACAAAAAAACCATTTAATAAAAATGAATAATTGTCTTTATATATGTGACAACTTTACTGAATTAGCTATTTTTCATACAGGCACTGCTAATGACTCAAATCACTAATGCGAAGAATCTTGCAAGTTCATTAATTCAACGAATGGCATGGGAGTCGCAGTGTAAGCCGTTATTAAAATCATATGGAGTAGCTATAAGCCTAGGCGCAGAAGCAACTAAATTAAAGTTATTCAATGAATTTGATAAAAGCGAACTATATGCCCAGAAGTTCATAACAAACCTTCATAATCACTACTTGGATGTACTCTATTCTGGCGACTGTACTTTACAAATATTTAAAGAAGAAAAATTAAAATTCAATTCTCTTTATGAATCAGTCACAGCAATTACTCCAGCCAAGACAATAGCTACTAAGTTCTTTCCATACGGTGTTGCTACAGATGATCTAAGTGCCTTAAGTGAAAAAACCGAGTTAACCTTTAAAGCTGTTTATAATGGAAAGCTGTATTTATTTTTTTCGACTAATAGAACCATTACTGAACGCACAAATATCAACCCTAAATTATTACGAGAAAGTGATGACGTAACTAAATTCTTGCAAAAGTACTCATCAATAACAGCTTTTACTGATATACCTCGTCAGTACCTTGATATGGTATGCTTAAACCCCGAAGATTGCACAATTGAATTTCGTCTAGATACATCCTCTGCCGTTGCATTTAAAGATATTGAAAAATTGTTTGCAGAGCTTAGAGTTGCATTCCGAGATTTACTTCCACCGTCCCATAAGCCAAATATACTCAAGCAGCCTGTAAACTTTTTCCCTTTGATCGATAGCCTTTATACAAACAAAAACTGTAGAGTGTGCGAGCTTAGCTTTATCTCTGCCGACGGCTATGTCCACTCGGATCGAGATAGGAATAAAACCGATAATGGCGACATCAGAATGGAGGATTTCCACATCGGAGGGGTGGACAAGTGTGAAATAACTCCCTATAAAATCTCTACTAGATGGCCTTCTAGTTTTAATCCTAAATTAAAATATGACTACGAGCTTTCTTTGAATTCTACCTTTAGGGAGCTTAGCAAGCTGGAAGAGAAATTTTTAGGTTACGCGGTTATTACTGCATGCCCTTCAATCTCCGATATGGAAGAAATACTAAACCTACTGAAGACAGAAGATGAATTATCTAAAGTTAGTTGATACAGCCAAAAAGGACTGGGAATCCAGACCTAATCTTGCAGAAGCTTGCGAGAGGCTTATCAATGCCGTTCACGGAATGGCACCTAACAAGTTTAGACATATGACTTTTTCCTACATCAAGAACCTTTCTGGTGTAGATCTTGAGTCTACAGACGTAGTGCTTGTTACGCAGTATCTTTGTGGCGACAGGATAAGATTATTTGATGCGGGATTTGAATACATTACTGATACAGAAAACTTCATATTAGATGATGATAATAGCTACTTTGCAATGACAGAAAATGCTATTGCACACCCTATATCTGGTGATGTAATTCATGACGTAAAAAGCGATGTTTACATGTTTTTTACCCTTGCTAAAAATGAACCTGACAATGAGTCCTAAGATGCTTTCATTAGAACAATTCTCCATTGAACAGCTTGAAGGGCTAGAGGACTCCATACCTGAAATAGCAGGGTTTCCTAGTCGATTGATGGCAGGGAAGCGTGGTTATGAAACTTGGATTGCAAGGTTATATCAAGATGTCGATAATATTATTAAAAACCGCATATATCCGTCTGCTTCATATCGACAAGATGACGCTGAAGACAGATACAATGTCGATATCGCAGGCTTCCTTTCCCAAATAGGGTATCAAGCATCTCACGACAAATGGATGAATGGACACCCAGACATTTATGTAGAAAGCTCTCGTGGATTTAAGTGGATTGCTGAGTCAAAATTACACAGCGATTACGGCACACTTCTTAGTGGTTTCAAACAGTTGTGCGAAAGGTATTCATCAGGATTCGTTGGGCAAAACCATGGAGCAATATTGATAATCACAAAAAATATCAGCACCAAAAGCCTCATGAATACTTGGAAAGAAAGACTTTCTAATGATGAGGATTACAAAAATAAAAAGGTTGTAGTGGATAATTGCCAGATAGATGAGCTTTGCTTTATATCTAAGCATGAACACACCGTTACAGGCGAAAGCTTCACTGTCAGACACCTTCCTATAAGTATTCTATGTAAACCAACAGATAAAAGCGCGCTTGCTAGAAAGAAATGATGGTTCACAGGCTTCGCTCGAGAGCTTGTGCATAGAAGTCAAGGATAATGGGTCGAAGTGAATTAGGGATTTCAAATAAACTAAGATATTTTTTCTAATCAATGCCAGCTTAAGCAAACCCCCATAACCTAAGTCATTTCTGTCCAAAAAATAAGTTAGCTTTGCTTAAAGTTTTATAAATTCAACTCTGCACTTGAGGCCGTTGAAGAAAATAGCGTGAGCCTGACAGGACGTCAGGCTAGCTTTCGTTGGCTATGGATGATGAGATGGACGCTCCCTAATACGGCGTCAATGCGCCAAACTGATGTTGAACCACGCAGTTACTTAAGGAGCGTCCACCATGAAAGTTACCACTATTTCGATTGATTTGGCCAAGAATGTATTTCAAGTCCTTGGGATGGATTGTCATGCAAAACAAGTCTTCAATAAGCGTTTAAATCGC
>NZ_JACJEU010000056.1:0-4133 GCF_014164215.1 Shewanella sp. SG44-2 | reverse complement strand
AGTGGATATGACGATATTGTTGAGCAGTGTTCCATTGCATGGAATCGATTTATTGCAGAGCCGGAAAGGGTGATTCAACTATGTTCTAGACGGTGGACAAAATTGACCAATTAATTAATGTAAATCGTATTGTATCCAACCCACATATGAGTCACCGGTGTCACTAAAGTTATCAGAATAGTTGACGTATACAGCTTTTTCATTGATATGTTTTTAGTGTAATCATGCTAATTTGTTAGCTATTCCCTGCTACAATAGCGATATATTTTTTGAATTTGATGCTTTTCTATTTATGCCTATTTCGCTTACTTCATTAAACACATTTGGTCTTAACCAGCATTGCGATTCTTTAGTTGAAGTGACTAACAAAGATGAGCTAATAAAGACAAGCCTTATGCTGTATCAACAACAGCAAAGTATGCTCATCCTCGGAGGAGGCAGTAACGTAGTATTTACTGACGATTTTCAGGGAACCGTAGTTAAAGTTAGCACGAAGGGCATTACGATTAATGAAGATGATGATTATTATTATCTCACTATTCAAGCTGGTGAAAATTGGCATCAATTAGTTGAATATTGCTTAACTAAACATATTTATGGTTTAGAAAATATGGCTCTGATCCCCGGAACCGTAGGTGCTGCGCCAATACAAAATATAGGTGCTTATGGTGTTGAGTTTAATCGTTTCTGTCACAAGATTGAATTTTTACAACTCGATACGGGTGACTTAGTACATTATGATAATCAACAATGTGAATTTGGCTATCGCGAATCCATTTTTAAACAACAACTTAAAAACTTAGCCGTCATTACTGAAGTGACTCTAAAGCTGCCTAAGAAGTGGGAACCAGTGGTAAATTACGGGCCATTACAACACTTTGATGCTATGGATGTTACTGCACAACAGGTATTTGATTGTGTTTGCCATGTACGTCAATCCAAGCTTCCCGATCCTAAAGTATTAGGTAATGTAGGGAGTTTCTTCAAAAACCCTGTTGTATCAGTAGTAGATTATCATTCACTTAAAAATCGTTACGAAGACTTAGTGGGTTACCGCCAGGTTGATGACCATTATAAGCTTGCAGCAGGTTGGCTAATCGAGCATGCCGGTTTGAAAGGAATTAATATCGGTGGTGCAGCTGTTCATCAAGATCAAGCTTTGGTGTTGGTTAATCTAGGCCAAGCAACTGGTGACCAAGTATGCCAATTAGCGAAACATATAATTCAGACTGTTTTTGATAAATTTGCGGTCACATTACAACCAGAGCCTAGGATTATGGGCTCAGTTGGGGAGATAGAAGTAAAATGAATGAGCATTGGTCGCGTAAACGGCAAATATTAGCATGTTTGCATCATGAACGTTTTGTTTCTGGTGAGGTAATTGCGCAATCCTTGTCGCTTACTCGTGCAGCAATTAATCAGCATATAGATGCATTAAAAGATTATGGTATCGAAATTTATAGTGTGAAAGGAAGAGGCTATAAATTAGCAAATCCAGTGTCGTTGGTAAATGAGTCTCATCTTGTTAATGGAATTGATGGCCGTTGTTTTTATTTTGATGAAACGACCAGCACTAATGCTTTTATGCTTGGACATGCCTCAGAATTAAAATCGGGTGATATTTGCATTGCTGAATATCAATCCGCTGGCCGAGGTCGAAGAGGGCGTCAATGGTTGTCTCCTTATGCTCATCATGTTTATGCTTCCATGTTTTGGCGTTTAAATAATGATATTAGTCATGCCAGTGGTTTAAGTTTAGTTGTAGGTTGTTCTATTGTTAAATCTTTAGCTGACTTTGGAGTTGAGGGATTGGGACTGAAATGGCCAAATGATATCTATCTTGATCATAAAAAATTGGCTGGGATTTTAGTTGAGGTCAGCAATTCGTCAGCTCAGAAAACAGAATTAGTCATTGGTTTTGGGATTAATATGAGTATGTCTGTAGAGCAGGGAGAGCTAATAGACCAGCCATGGAACGATCTATCTGGTTTGGTGAATATGCCTGATAAAACGGAGCTATTAATTAAACTACACAAAACCCTTAAAGCTGATTTACAGCTGTTTGAGCTGAAAGGGTTGAAGGCTTTCCTTGATCGTTGGAATAAATTTGATTTATTTATTGGCCGTGAAGTATCACTACTAATGGCACCTAATTCTGTTAACGGTATCTGTCGAGGTATTGACGAGCAAGGGGCTTTGTTACTTGAAAACGAGCAAGGGGTTACACGTTATCTTGGCGGTGAAATTAGCCTGCGAGCAGTAATGTAGATGCTAGAAATGAGCCTGCAATAGGCTCATATATTGTTATTTTCTAAGTAAAACTCGGTCCATTAAGTGGTTTGGGCCTTTTTGTAAGATGAGATTTGCCCGTTCACGCGTTGGTTGAATGTTGAGTGATAAATTGGGGCCGTTAATCGTATCCCAAATATTTGCAGCAATAGTATTAGCTTCATCATCAGTTAGACATGAATAGTGATGAAAGAATGAGTTTGGATCACTAAATGCGCCTTTCCTAAATTGTAAAAAACGCTGTTTATACCACTCTTTCAATAATGACTCATCAGCATCAACATAAATCGAGAAATCAACAAAATCTGATACAAACGGCCTTCTTGTATCGATAGGCGTATCCAAACCCGTTTGCAGCACATTTAGCCCTTCTAAAATTAAAATATCGGGCTGACGGATGGCTTGATGTTCATCGTGACATCTATCGTATGTAACATGCGAATAAAGCGGTGCAAGAATCTCTTTTTGCCCAGCTTTAACTGCCGAAATGAATTCAACCAACATTTTCATGTCGTAACTTTCAGGAAAACCTTTACGTTGGAGTAACCCTTTACGTTTAAGGTCTGCAAGAGGATACAAAAAGCCATCTGTGGTAACTAAATCAACTTTAGGATGCTCTGGCCAACGTTGCAATAACGTTTGTAATATACGCGCTGTAGTACTCTTACCCACGGCGACACTTCCTGCGATACTAATAATATAAGGACCTGGGGAAGCTTTTTGCTCCAGAAACTTATCAAGAACAAGCCCACGCTGCTGTTTTGAGCCGACAAATAAATTCAGTAAACGGCTGAGAGGAAGGTAAATGTCAGTGACTTCATCTAAAGACAGCTTTTCATTCATACCACGCAGATTTTCTAATTCAGCCTGGCTCAATGTAAGCGGCACTGATTTGCGTAATTCAGCCCAATGCTCGCGCTGAAAAGCAAAGTAGAGTGCATCTTGTATTGAGTTAATTGGATTCATAACCATTCCTCTAGGTTGGTCAGGCACATTACACTATCGAATAAATGGCGACAATAGTCTGCGGCTCATTTGTCTTCATCCCCCATTACATTTGCCTACAAATCACACTTTTTAAGTGAAACGAGTGTAAAAAAACGTCATTTGAAACTTTTTTTTGGTTTTTTATCATTTTCCTATTGCACTCCGAGGCACATTTACCTAATATCCGAACCCGAAATGACACGCCGGCATAGCTCAGTTGGTAGAGCAACTGACTTGTAATCAGTAGGTCCCGAGTTCGACTCTTGGTGCCGGCACCATTTTTCTGGAGGGGTTCCCGAGTGGCCAAAGGGATCAGACTGTAAATCTGACGGCTCAGCCTTCGAAGGTTCGAATCCTTCTCCCTCCACCACTTTCTAGGTAGTTAGGTAGCCTAAAATAGGTTGCGCGGATGTCGTATAATGGTATTACTCCAGCCTTCCAAGCTGATAACGCGGGTTCGATTCCCGCCATCCGCTCCAAATTTGTTCGCTGATATGGCTCAGTTGGTAGAGCGCACCCTTGATGAGGGTGAGGTCGGCAGTACGAATCTGCCTATCAACACCACCATGTCATGAATAAACTTCCTAACCCTAAATAATCGATTCGATGTCATTTCTATGCATCGGATTTTTACTATATGTGTTTTCATCACCAAGATAATTGGACTGAGGCAATACCATGGCAAAAGCTAAATTTGAACGTAACAAGCCCCATGTGAACGTGGGCACCATCGGTCACGTTGACCATGGTAAAACAACTTTAACAGCAGCAATCTCTGCCGTTTTGTCTAAAACTTATGGTGGTGAAGTTAAAAACTTCGCTCAAATCGATAACGCTCCAGAAGAGCGTGAGCGCGG
>NZ_JACJEU010000055.1:0-4288 GCF_014164215.1 Shewanella sp. SG44-2 | reverse complement strand
GCCGTTAAATTTCCAGGATCAATTCCCATCACCGTCTTAAAACAATCAATTGCAAAATCAACTTCATTTAATCTTAATAAAAACAAAGCAAAATCCAAAAGACAACCAACATGTTTAGGATAGATTTCTAAATATTTTATATAAATATTTATAGCTGATTGATGCTGCCCTGTAATAGAGAGTAACTTAGCATATTTGGGCAAATAACCATCATAAATACTTGCTAAAACCTTAAGATTTTCAGTTGCAACATCCAATAAACCTAGTGACAAAGAAAGGTGAACAATATGCTTCACCTCAATTTCTTTACGAAGATCTGGTGGAATTTCAAAAATTGCGTCAATAGCTTTTTCATAATTACCACTCAAGGTAAAACAATAACTCTTAGCATTAAAATGAAGTCGTTTCACATCATTATTAACACTGATGTATGGATAAGTATATTCAACCATTCTTTTTAAAGCATTAGTGTTTTTCGTTGATAATAATAAAGATAACTTATAAAATGCTCTTTGAATCATATCATTTATAACATTAGTAATATTTTCCTTAGGCAACATGACCTCTAGTTGTTTTAAAAATTGCTCTCTAGTATATTTAAGTAAATTTTGTGAATACCCATCTAACTCGCTCTCGATTATAGTAGATTTATTTTTCCAAATAATTGCACGAGCAAACTGCTGATCTTTTTCCCATTGTTTAAAAACAATATCTAGAAATTTCGGACCTTTAAATTCTAACCGCCTAGCTAAACACCTATTAAGAGAGTCTTCCATTAACTGCAATAAAGAATTAACAGATGTAGAGTATGCTTGATAATAGAGGTGAAATCTTTCTGTAATCTCTTTCTGCTCCCACTCAACATTGTCATCACGACTGGTCATAAAGTGACTAAACTCATATTTCCCTAGGTACTTACAAACCTGTGAAAGATTACAAAATTTCGAGTCTATTTTAAATTCAATTCTATCAAGCTTCTTGTTAATAACAAATGATTCAGAGGGTTTAACCTTTAACTTACTGGTCAAATAAACCGCCTTAGACACAAGACTTTTTAATATCTTTATATTAGCAATTTCAGTATTAAGCATAGATATACAAAATTCAACATGCCCTATATCTGCATCTATAGTTGGCAAATAATGATGAGGATTTAACATATTTCTTTGTTCTGAAGTTATGTCATTAATAGAAATATCATTAGTTTCTGAATAAATGACACCTTTTACTATCGCAGCATCTACTGAAGTATTAAGAAAACTTATATTCTCATATTTCTCTATATCGGCTTCGAGTGATTTTATTGCCATCTTTAATTGTGGTGGTGTTTCAGTAAAATCTCCACTATAACTTTTAACCCAATCATATGACTTACTAAAATCAGGGATGAATGTTGAGCCATGAGTATCTTTTGCGTGAGTTACACCAGCTTTTGAATGACAAAAGTCGACGCCTATCAATACTATTTTTTCTACACCTAATTGAGCAGCAAATTCAATTGCACTATTGATTACTGTTGGTGATTTTTGTGATATATTTTTAATCTCAGGCTCATAATTTATAAAAGGAGACAAAGCACCAAGATAGAGCTTTGCCCCTGTCCATTGCCCCAAAATAAGAGGCGTTGTATGATAACCATTAACAAGAATAGTTTCATGAGGTAAAAGCATAAAATCTTTATTTACTTCAAAACTATCCGGATAGGGATCAATCGAAACAACAAAATCGACTTTCACCCCCAAATTATATAATTTTGAATAAACTCTTGACGCAGCAATAATAATACATCGATGTTTATTATTCATTAACCATTCGATATTATCATCTAAAGACGGACCACCACCAACAACTATAGCGGTGCAGTTATTAAACTTATTTTTCAATATACTTGAAGGAATAGAATTTTCACACAAATTTTCAAATTGACATTTAATAAAAACTTTACTAATAAAGCTAGCTGACAACTCAAAAAATAAAGTGGATACATAATCATCAATTCTTGAATACAATATATTATAACTAGATAAAAAACCTGATTTAACAGAAACACTTTTAATAATTTCAATATTCTTTCTTACTACATGTAAACTGAATTCAATCTCACCAAAAAAATCAATAAATTCATGATACCCAATAATAAAAAAATTGTTTAATCTATCTTTAGGAATATCGATACTGAGTAAATCACGAACACTTTCTAGCTCGATAAAAACAACTTTACTCCCTTTCCCTAAATCCTTGTTAAGTACATAATTTGCTAGTAGCCCTGAGTCACTACCTACAAAAACAAACATATAGTCTTCCTTTTTAAAATCAACATTTAAAGTTGAATTATAATAAGAAGATGAGTCTATTACTTCGAAAACTCTACGATTTACTGATGGCAAATAATACTCACCATATTTATTCACATCAAAAAAAGGTTCAACCTCATTATCTACAACATCCATTAAATCGTCCAAAACAAAATCCTCTCACAAAATAAAAAATATATTTATTAAATAAAATCAACGCCTTAAACAAGAAATCAATTCGTATTCGATATAATCAGCCAAACTGAACCAATCACCTCTATCTTGTGCTTTTAACATTTCGTCCAAAAGTAAATGCATCGGTTCAGAGAAAGGAAGATCATGAAGCACCGATTCTATTTCATCTATAAAAAATTTATATTTGGCTGATGCGGAAGACTCACGACCAAGCCTATATAAATCGGCAGTTTCTTTAGCTAAAAAACTTAAGGAATCCATTTATAGCGCCTTCTTAAATATAGCACCATCAATTTTTGCACTTTCTAGATGAGTTTGTGAAAATATAACTTCTGGATGATTTTCTATGTAATATTCAACACCACGTAAATATGCTTTAAAATTAAAATCTGTTAATGCTCTGCTCCCTCTAACATTCAAAAGCCATTGTTTCTTAGCCATTTTTAAACTAACCCCTAATTCTCCATCTTTCCAAAAAGCATGAGTTTTGTTAAAAGGATAACAAAAATCAGCTCCGATTAATTGAACTTCCTTTGCACCCAATTTTACCGCGATATCGATTGCCGGATGAATAACGCTTCCATTAGAAAATAATAATTGGCGGGGGAATCTTTTCATTAGGCTAGTAAATATATCACTATTTGTATATGCACAGCACCGCTTTCCAGGCCAACACCTTAATAAATCAGAGTTTGTTAAAGGAAAATAAACTAGGGAAGATGATATATTTAATGGATTAGGGAACATTCCCTCCGTTATCCAAGCATCAATTGTTACAACTATATCAGGTTCGATACCTTCACTAACAAGTGCGATAACGGCCGTATCTACTGCTATTATTGTTGGTCTAATCGACTTTTTTAACTTTAAGATTTCACGTAAATCATTATATGACTCCTCCAAAGTCGGACCCGATGCTATAACAATTGCTTTACCTACACTATTAGTTAACTTCAGTTCACTAATATCTAAATCTTTTTCTATAAACTCAATATTATCCACTAATCTATGCAAAAATTGCTCATGACGTTCAGTTATTATTATGTTTGCAAACTGCCTAGTATATTCGTAATTTATTAAATCCCTCAATTTAGTATTTTCATTTTCCACTAAATTAAGATCTGACGAAATTGCAAGATAATTACTTGCCAATCGATTTTGCTTATGATTTACAGTTAATGTTAGCTTGTCAGAAGTTAGCCAGTCAATTTGTTCAGTATAGGAGATCAGTAATGCAAAAAGGCTTAGATTTAATATTGCAACCTCAAAGGTTGTTATTTGTGGTAACTGTGAGAGAATATGAGGCACATCTCCCATTCCGAGGCCATAAACAACTACATGACAAACCTCTGGCACAAGCTGTGAAATGTATAAATTAGCCTCTTTGATTCTATCATGACGGCTACTTAACTGTATTCCATTAACACTAATGCTTTGCTCGTTTCCTTGAACAAGATGAGCATTGAGATGTTCAAATGATACATTAGTTAAAGCAGCAGCAATCATTGGCCAACGTTTTTGGATAATAGTTAGATTTGATTGAAACAGTTTAGTCATAAGTTTTCCTTTAACTTTACTGGTCTCCCCACAGGGACTCGAACCCCGATCGGCCGCTTAGGAGGCGGCTGCTCTATCCTGTTGAGCTATAGAGAGACCCTGTGATTATACTGAGTTTATAATTGAATTAAACCTTTTATATTTAATTGCTTGATTAACAACCAACTAATTCATAATCGCCTTACTCTTATCGATTAGCATTTAGCACTTAGCACTTACCACTTAGCACTTAGCACTTAATT
>NZ_JACJEU010000054.1:0-4373 GCF_014164215.1 Shewanella sp. SG44-2 | reverse complement strand
AGGTTTGCAGCATCTATTTTAAATTCTGTTGAGTAAGTTGGTTGAGTTTTCATTACTTTTTTACACCGTTTTATCTTAAGGGAAGTTTACCTCAATCGGTGTACAGATTCATTAAGCCACAATAGGGGCGGCTGGGAGTTCCAAGAGGGAACAGCCGTTGGTTTCCTCTTGGTCTGGTGTGGGTGAAGCGCCACGACGTTAGTGGCCTCAGGCCATAAGAACATAGATATGGCTAATTTTCGCATTGGTTTTAGCCGTTGATTAATTTAGTGGGATCAGGGTAAATCTTTATAAAAAGATAGGTTGAAACTCATTTTTATCCTGAAATAAGTTACAAGTTAAACAATATAACACCAATAAAAATGCCAGCATTTCTGCTGGCATTTTTGATCAATTGTTAACTAGTTTAAGCTTAAAGCGCGGCTTGGAAAATCACGCTGTCGGCTTTCTTAGTGTAAGAATCGATTTGGTCGAAGTTCAAGTAACGGTAAGTATCAGCTGCTGTTGCATCCAATTCTTTAGCGTAGTTTTGATATTCTTCAACTGAAGGTAAACGACCTAGTAACGCTGCTACTGCTGCTAACTCAGCTGATGCTAAGTAAACGTTTGCGCCAGTACCTAAACGGTTAGGGAAGTTACGTGTAGACGTTGATACTACAGTAGCACCTTCTGCAACACGTGCTTGGTTACCCATACATAGAGAACAACCAGGGATCTCGATGCGAGCACCAACACGGCCGAAGATTGAGTAGTAACCCTCTTCCGTTAATTGATCGCGGTCCATCTTAGTTGGTGGTGCAATCCATAAACGTGTTGGTAACGTAGTAGCAAATTTTTCTAACATCTTACCGGTCGCACGGAAGTGACCGATGTTAGTCATACAAGAACCAACAAACACTTCGTCAATCTTAGTTTGTGCAACGCTTGATAATAATACTGCATCATCAGGATCGTTTGGTGCACAAAGGATTGGCTCTTTGATGTCGTTTAGATTGATTTCGATAATTTCAGCATATTCTGCATCTTTATCTGCTTCCATCAACTGTGGGTTAGCAATCCATTCTTGCATCGCAGTAATACGACGTTCGATAGTACGACGATCGCCATAACCTTCTGCAATCATCCACTTTAACATGACGATGTTAGAGGTTAAATATTCAATGATTGGCTCTTTGTCTAGCTTAATGCTACAACCTGCAGCTGAACGCTCAGCAGAGGCATCAGATAATTCGAATGCTTGCTCAACTTTAAGTTTTTCAAGACCTTCGATTTCTAATACGCGGCCAGAGAAAGCGTTGATTTTGCCTTTCTTCTCAACCGTTAGCAGACCCATTTCAATTGCTTTTAATGGGATAGCATGAACTAAATCACGTAAGGTAATACCTGGTTGCATTTCGCCTTTAAAGCGCACTAGCACAGACTCAGGCATATCAAGAGGCATGACACCTGTTGCAGCAGCAAATGCCACTAAACCAGAACCGGCTGGGAACGAAATACCAATAGGGAAACGAGTATGTGAATCACCACCAGTACCTACGGTATCTGGTAATAACATACGGTTTAACCACGAGTGAATAACCCCGTCACCTGGACGTAAAGCAACACCACCACGGTTCATAATGAAATCTGGTAGTGTGTGGTGAGTGGTAACATCCACTGGCTTTGGATAAGCTGCAGTGTGGCAGAATGACTGCATGGTTAAATCAGCACTAAAGCCTAAACATGCTAAGTCTTTTAACTCATCACGTGTCATAGGGCCAGTAGTGTCTTGTGAACCAACAGAGGTCATCTTAGGTTCGCAGTATTGACCAGGACGAACACCTGATACGCCACATGCTTTACCGACCATTTTTTGGGCTAAAGTAAAACCTTTGTTAGATGCAGCGATATCTTGTGGACGAACGAATACTTTTGATGCTTCAAGACCTAAGGTTTCACGCGCACGGTCAGTAAGGCCACGACCAATGATCAATGGAATACGACCACCAGCACGAACTTCATCTAACAACACTTCGGTTTTAAGCTCGAATGTAGAGATAACTTCATCAGTGCCGTGACGCTTAACTACACCTTCATAAGGGTAGATATCGATCACATCGCCAGTGTCCATTTGATCAACGTTTAGTTCGATCGGTAATGCACCCGCATCTTCCATGGTGTTGAAGAAAATAGGTGCAATTTTGTTACCTAAACAGAAGCCACCAGCACGCTTGTTAGGTACAAAAGGAATGTCATCACCCATAAACCATAACACTGAGTTAGTGGCAGATTTACGTGAAGAACCCGTACCAACAACATCACCTACGTAAACTAAAGGATGACCTTTACCTTTTAACGCTTCGATTTCTTTGATTGGACCCACAACACCTGATTCATCAGGCACAATACCGTCACGCGCATTTTTTAGCATTGCTAATGCGTGTAGTGGAATATCTGGACGAGACCATGCATCTGGCGCAGGAGACAAATCATCAGTGTTGGTTTCACCAGACACTTTGAAAACAGTTAAGGTAACTTTGTCAGCCAATTTTGGACGATTTAAGAACCAATCTGCATTGGCCCAAGCATCAACTACTTGCTTAGCAAAATCATTGCCCGCTTGCATTTTTTCAACAACATCGTGGTATGAATCAAACATCAACAATGTATTTGAAAGTGCGGTAACCGATAGAGGTGCTAATGCTGCATTATCTAGTTGGTCAATTAACGGCTCAATGTTGTAACCACCTTGCATAGTGCCAAGCAGTTTAACAGCGTGTTCTGCGCTTAAGATAGGAGATGACACAGTGCCTTTAGCGACTGCATCAAGGAAAGCGGCTTTAACGTAAGCAGCTTCATCTACTCCTGGTGGAATACGATTTTCGAGCAAGTCGAGGATGAATGCCTCTTCACCTGCTGGGGGTGTTTCAAATAACTTAACCAGTTCAGCCACTTGTTGTGCATTTAATGGCTTAGGGACTACGCCCTCTGCAGCACGTTCTGCGACGTGTTTACGATATGCTTCTAGCACGGCAACATTCCTCTTTGTTTGACGCCTAACGGCGAAACTCAGCGCCACTATGGTTACGCTGATAATTCCACTGGTTCGGGCTTGAAATCCGACCTCCAGTATACTACAGCTTTATAAAAGTATGAATCAGCTCACACTCTCGGATGTATGAAATCAATGCGATTTATCAACCTAAAAATCAATTTAACGCCAAGTTGAATAAAATAAAATTAGACAATAGTTTGAAACAGGCGGAAATTCTCTTAAATACATTAACTTATACAGTACCCACTGATTAAACTATATACAAAAAAATATCCCCTTTTTTAAATGAAATATTTTTTAAAAAGTGTGTTTTGATTGTGTCCAATCAACAACAACGTGATAATTAGCGCTTAACATTGTGCCGTTTATGGAGTCAGTATTGTGTCAAACCAAATAAAAGCCGTTATTTTTGATATGGATGGGATTTTAATCGATTCCGAACCGGCTTGGCAGTTGGCCGAGCAGACTGTCCTAAATAGCTTTGGACTTAATCTCAGCCTTGAAGAAGTGGAGCAAACCACAGGCTTGCGTATTGATCATGTTGTTAGCTATTGGTACCAACGTTTTCCTTGGCCAAATTACGACAATACAGCTACGGCCAATACCATTGTTAATGAAGTGATAAGCCAAATAAAAGCCAATGGTGAACCAATGCGAGGCGTTATTGAGTCGCTAGAGGCGTGCAAACGTTTAGGGCTTAAAATAGGTTTAGCCACATCGTCATCGTCATTAATTATTGAAGCTGTGCTGCATAAGCTGGCCATTGGCCATTATTTTGATGCGATTGAGTCCGCTGAAAATCTCGATTATGGCAAACCGCATCCTGAAGTATATTTAAATTGCGCTAAAGGACTGGGCATTGCGCCAGGACAATGCATCGCAATTGAAGATTCGTTTAATGGTTTAATTGCCGCGCGGGCTGCCAGTATGCAAACCGTAGCCATTCCTGCACCCCACACAGCCACACAAACTAAATGGGTGATTGCCCATCATCAGCTAGCTCATGCAGGATTATTACCCGCGCTTCTAGAAGCCTAGGCCGCTATGCTGCTAAGGTCCTAGACCGCTACGCGGATAGTCCGCTGCGCTTCTAGAGCGGACTTCGTCCTGCTAGGGACAGCTTCGCTGCGAGGACGATAACAAGCGATAAACAGCGAACGCTGCGCTCACGGATAGGGCACTCTAGGCTTTTAGCTTTTAGCTCGATTGTTATCTCTGATGTGGTCAACTAAATCTGTACACCAACAGGAGTTGCGTCTTTACGCTGCCATTTCGGCTGCTGTTGGCGCCATATAATTGTTATAACTATGACCCCGTTTTATATTGTAGTGCTTCAATA
>NZ_JACJEU010000053.1:3363-5028 GCF_014164215.1 Shewanella sp. SG44-2 | reverse complement strand
ATAGCGGGCTGTTTCACGACTCTTTCAAGTCAATTAGGCGCCTGGAAATGACCTACTCTCGCATGGGGAGACCCCACACTACCATCGGCGATACTGTGTTTCACTTCTGAGTTCGGAATGGGATCAGGTGGTGCCACAGCTCTATGGTTTCCAGACAAATTTGTTTATCTAACGCACTATTCTTGATGCATTAAATAATAATTCGGAAAGCTGATTGCTTTTACTCTATCAAGAGTCTTGAATTCAACAAGTACACGGATGTACTTGATGTCATAAACGCATGGAGCATTTTATGACCACTGTTTAAGCGCCTCATTCTAATACTAAGTCGTATCAGTAAAACCCATCTGGGTTGTATGGTTAAGCCTCACGGGTCATTAGTACAAGTTAGCTCAACGCCTCACAACGCTTACACACCTTGCCTATCAACGTAGTAGTCTCCTACGGCCCTTTAGAGAGCTTAAAGCTCTAGGGATGACTCATCTTAGGGCTCGCTTCCCGCTTAGATGCTTTCAGCGGTTATCGATTCCGAACGTAGCTACCGGGCAATGCCATTGGCATGACAACCCGAACACCAGCGGTTCGTCCACTCCGGTCCTCTCGTACTAGGAGCAGCTCCCTTCAATCATCCAACGCCCACGGCAGATAGGGACCGAACTGTCTCACGACGTTCTGAACCCAGCTCGCGTACCACTTTAAATGGCGAACAGCCATACCCTTGGGACCGACTTCAGCCCCAGGATGTGATGAGCCGACATCGAGGTGCCAAACACCGCCGTCGATATGAACTCTTGGGCGGTATCAGCCTGTTATCCCCGGAGTACCTTTTATCCGTTGAGCGATGGCCCTTCCATTCAGAACCACCGGATCACTATGACCTACTTTCGTACCTGCTCGACGTGTATGTCTCGCAGTTAAGCTGGCTTATGCCATTGCACTAACCGTACGATGTCCGACCGTACTTAGCCAACCTTCGTGCTCCTCCGTTACTCTTTGGGAGGAGACCGCCCCAGTCAAACTACCCACCAGGCACTGTCCTCAACCCCGATAAGGGGCCAGAGTTAGAACATCAAAACTACAAGGGTGGTATTTCAAGATTGACTCCACTCAGACTAGCGTCCAAGCTTCAAAGTCTCCCACCTATCCTACACATGTAGGTTCAATGTTCAGTGCCAAGCTATAGTAAAGGTTCACGGGGTCTTTCCGTCTAGCCGCGGGTATACGGCATCTTCACCGCAATTTCAACTTCACTGAGTCTCGGCTGGAGACAGCGTGGCCATCATTACGCCATTCGTGCAGGTCGGAACTTACCCGACAAGGAATTTCGCTACCTTAGGACCGTTATAGTTACGGCCGCCGTTTACCGGGGCTTCGATCATGAGCTTCTCCGAAGATAACCCAATCAATTAACCTTCCGGCACCGGGCAGGCGTCACACCGTATACGTCATCTTGCGATTTTGCACAGTGCTGTGTTTTTGATAAACAGTTGCAGCCACCTGGTATCTGCGACTGCCGTCAGCTTAGGGAGCAAGTCCCATCACCAACAGCAGCGTACCTTCTCCCGAAGTTACGGTACCATTTTGCCTAGTTCCTTCAGCCGAGTTCTCTCAAGCGCCTTGGTATTCTCTACCCGACCACCTGTGTCGGTTTGGGGTACGATTCCC
>NZ_JACJEU010000053.1:1680-3263 GCF_014164215.1 Shewanella sp. SG44-2 | reverse complement strand
TAGTGACTCGTCATCAGCTCTCAGCCTGTACATTAAAGTACGATTTCCCGGATTTGCCTAAGAAATCAACCTACCACCTTAAACGCGGACTACCAACGCCGCGCTAGCCTAGCCTTCTCCGTCTCTCCATCGCAGTTAGCGGAAGTACAGAAATATTAATCTGTTTCCCATCGATTACGCCTTTCGGCCTCACCTTAGGGGTCGACTCACCCTGCCCCGATTAACGTTGGACAGGAACCCTTGGTCTTCCGGCGAGGGAGTTTTTCACTCCCTTTATCGTTACTCATGTCAGCATTCGCACTTCTGATACGTCCAGTGTGGGTTACCCCTTCACCTTCAACCGCTTACAGAACGCTCCTCTACCGCGCACTTCCTAAGAAATGCACCCGTAGCTTCGGTGGTATGTTTAGCCCCGTTAAATCTTCCGCGCAGGCCGACTCGACTAGTGAGCTATTACGCTTTCTTTAAATGATGGCTGCTTCTAAGCCAACATCCTAGCTGTCTAAGCCTTCCCACATCGTTTCCCACTTAACATACACTTTGGGACCTTAGCTGACGGTCTGGGTTGTTTCCCTTTTGACAACGGACGTTAGCACCCGCTGTCTGTCTCCCGAGTAGTACTCATTGGTATTCGGAGTTTGCAAAGGGTTGGTAAGTCGGGATGACCCCCTAGCCTTAACAGTGCTCTACCCCCAATGGTATTCGCTCGAGGCGCTACCTAAATAGCTTTCGAGGAGAACCAGATATCTCCGAGTTTGATTGGCCTTTCACCCCCAGCCACAAGTCATCCGCTCATTTTTCAACATAAGTCGGTTCGGTCCTCCAGTTGATGTTACTCAACCTTCAACCTGCCCATGGCTAGATCACTCGGTTTCGGGTCTACACCTTGCAACTAAACGCGCAGTTAACACTCGGTTTCCCTACGGCTCCGCTATTCGCTTAACCTCGCTACAAAATGTAAGTCGCTGACCCATTATACAAAAGGTACGCAGTCACGGTCTCAAGAACCGCTCCCACTGCTTGTACGTATACGGTTTCAGGTTCTATTTCACTCCCCTCACAGGGGTTCTTTTCGCCTTTCCCTCACGGTACTGGTTCACTATCGGTCAGTCAGGAGTATTTAGCCTTGGAGGATGGTCCCCCCATATTCAAACAGGATGTCACGTGTCCCGCCTTACTCGTTTTCATCTATGGTTAGTTTTCATGTACGGGGCTATCACCCTGTGCCGCTGTGCTTTCCAACACATTCCACTAACACCCCATAGACTTAAGGGCTAATCCCCGTTCGCTCGCCGCTACTAGGGGAATCTCGGTTGATTTCTTTTCCTCCGGGTACTTAGATGTTTCAGTTCCCCGGGTTTGCCTCACTACACTATGTATTCATGTAGTGATAACAGCTTATGCTGCTGGGTTTCCCCATTCGGATATCGTTAGCTCAAATGCTTATTACTAGCTCGCCAACGCTTTTCGCAAGTTATTACGTCCTTCATCGCCTCTGACTGCCAAGGCATCCACCGTATACGCTTGGTCACTTAACCATACAACCCAAATGAGTTTCACACCCTTGAATTAACAAGAGAAGA
>NZ_JACJEU010000052.1:0-7652 GCF_014164215.1 Shewanella sp. SG44-2 | reverse complement strand
TCTTACCAGCGCAATGGCATCAAGCTTAAACTCTTTTGAATAGGTTTTACGTTTAGTCATTTCAATCTCCAGTTAAATCAATTATGTCTTAACTGGGTTAGTCGTATCAATTAAACCACGTCATAATGTTGCAATACATGAAGATAGTTGCCAAATTTATCGTGGTGATGTCGTTCAATAATTAGAATGTTTTAGACAAGTTTCAGCAAATCAACTGAGACGGGAAACCAGTAAAAAAACAGTACTAAGCGAAGATAGAAGCCATGAACTCATACTATTTGTAAATGGACATAGCTGCTTAATAAGTGATTACGCTCTTACCTTCCCTACATACAGTTCTCCATTAATTTAAAATATAATGGCAGATCTCACTCATATTCCTTTCATTATATCGGCTGTCTAAGGGTATCGATAAAATAGAATAACTGAGTTTATTTTTGACAACCGCTGCTTCAGGCCAATGCACTGCGAGAAAAATATTATACTTCATCAACTTCCGTATTATAGCATCACGATTTGGCAATAGAATTGGCGCAAAAGAATAACACTCGGTTTGAATAGGCAAAATATATTCACCTAGAAGGTCACAGACTATGGCATAATTTTTATGCCGTATCATTCGCTCACGGTCTAAATGTTGATAGAAGCGAATAGACTCCAACACACTTCTTGAACTTGGAGAAAATATGTCTTTATGAGCATCTAAAAAAAATTCTGCTTGATTAAATAAACTTAAATATGCCTGTTCGTCGCCTTTCGCCGCGTTAAAATAATCATATTTGTATTGTTTAGCTTGGTACTTAAGCGCTGCAAACTCAGCCAATGGTTTGACATCAAGTGCCATTAATGGCTGATTACTATATAACAGACTGAAATCAGCCACTGCAGATATCTTTCTTAAACTGTTAAATGAGTACCACGGTTGGGCTATATCTAGAATGTGTGGATAAGGGGAAAATACGTCATCAACAATTATACATTGCTTAAATGTAGCGATGGCATCATCAAATGAATCCGTCGTCGCGCCAAAGTATTTAATCAAATATAGTGCGTCATAGTGACTCAAATCATCAGGTAATTGATAACCTAATTGACTATCAACAACGTAAAAGTCAACTTCAATATGATATTCAGCCAATACGTCTAAAATCACTTCACACAAAAAATCAGGCAGTAATAATAGTTTATATTCAAGTCGTGCCGACTCAATGATCCAACGGAGTGATGAACGACCTGAATTAGTAAGCTCACAAACATAATTTAGCGGAGCAAGTTCTTGCTCACCACCGACATGCCACATGTTAAAAACTCACATCATAAAAAGATTTTGTCGCTAACTGTTTAAGATCGACAGTTTGTAACACTTTGACTACTTGTTGAGAACTTTCACCTTGCCCGTAAGGATTAACAACTTGCGCTAACATTTGTAGGTAATCTGAATGATAAATTGTTTTTAGCGCTTGTTCAATTTCATTCGCATCAGCAGCCACATCGATAACACTGGATGCTCTAATACGACCTTTCTGGCGGTCACCTATATTAATGCTTGCTACTTTAAACGTTGGCGCTTCGACAATTCCGCTAGATGAATTGCCGACGACAGCATCTATATAATGTAAAGCAGATAAATAGCGGCGATGACCTAATGATGTAAATGCAATGGCTTTATCACTATGTCCAGCTACATAACTATCAATCACGGTATTGATAGCACGTCCACCGACATCAGCATTCGCTTTAGTGAAAATAAGCAAGGTATCTTCTAATGCATCAAGTTCAGCCAGTAATAAATTAAAATTAACCACCGACGTTGCAATAGCTTTCGTTGTTTCAGGGTGGTAAGTTATCAAGATATTTTTACGCTTTAGCTTACAATCAATCGAATCTTCAAATTCACTTTGAGTGAAAAATTGCATGCGCTTAAAATTGTCTAAACCAACCTCACCTACATTAAATACTCTTGCTGGTTGCTCCCCCATTTGAATAACGCGCTGAGCATACTCTTCAATAGCAGTAAAATGTAACTGTGATAACTTAGTTACCGCATGACGGAACACATCATCAATTGCACCTTCGGTGATCTCGCCACCATTTATGTGCGCAACGGGAATGCGAGCTATATTCGCCGCCGATACAATTGAAATTAACTCATAACGGTCACCCAGCACTAATACAATATCAGGCGCAAGTTCATTAAAGGCTTCAGCAAAACTGATCTGGGCTAAGCCCATACTTTTACTCACACCAATTGGGCTGTCTGAAGACAATAAAATTTCGATCTTTTTAGTGATAGCCATTCCGTCAGCAATAATTTGCTCAACGGTAAAACCAAACTCTGGTGCTAAATGAGTACCAGTAACAATGAGTTGTAATTCAAGATCGGCAGCATTATTAATATCATCAAGTAAACATTTTAATAAGCCATATTCAGCACGCGTTGCAGTCACTACACAAATTTTACGCATGTTAGATTAACTCCCCAGCGCGATAATTTTGCTTGGCTGACGTACCAACAATCTCATCCAGACGTGTAGGGGAAATGCCTGAACCAGGACGCTTTACCTCCAACATATCTGCAGTGATGAGTTCACCCGCGTTAATATCACAACCTGCAATCAAACTTTTTCGCACGACCATACGATTTTTAATTTCAGTATCAGTTGGTACTTTCCAACCATCGCCTAACGCGAGGTCGATGTTACGAATAGCGGTAACCATAGAAATCAATTCACTTGGATCTAAACTAGCTTTGTGATCAGGGCCTAACATGGTTTTATCCAAAGTAAAATGTTTTTCAACGACACTTGCGCCTAAGGCGACTGACGCTATTGACACTTCAATACCAAGCGTATGATCGGAATAGCCCACTTTAACACCAGGAAAAGCATTTTTAATCGTTTGCATTGCCAGTAAGTTAACATCTTCCGGAGCTGTTGGGTAATCTGTTGTTGCATGAAGTACGGTAATATCGGCTAATATTAGTCCCGCTTCAGTTAACACACATAAAGCATGCTCGACCTCTGCTAAATATGCCATCCCAGTCGAAATAATCACTGGCTTACCGAGTTTAGCAATATGGCGTAAAAATGGTGTATTCGTTAATTCACCAGAACCTATTTTAAATATATCTTGCAATGAATCTAAAAATGTCGCGCTCTGCTCCTCGTCCGGTGTTGACATAAACATAATATTTAATGAGTCACAGTAAGCCTTCAACGCTGAAAAATCGTCATAACTTAATTCAAGACGTTTTAGCATTTGAAATTGTGATTCTTCAACTAAGGTATTTTCTTTTTGATACTCAGCCATATCGGCATCTTCTGTAACGAGTAGCTCTGTTTTCCATGTTTGAAATTTAACCGCATCGACGCCTGCCGCTACCGCAACATCAATCAATTGCTTTGCCAGTACAAAATCACCATTGTGATTAACGCCTGCTTCGGCAATAATGAATGTCTTACTTCTCATGTTAAAACCTCTTGAATAACACCTAATATGTGCCATTATTTATATCAAAATTATAGATAATGTTATCAATAGTATCTTGAGCCAATTCGCAATAATTATGCGCGATATAACTGAAACATTTTGCGTTGATCATCTTTATGTTGTGACGACCATTGTTGATTTAACCAAGTTCGCTTTTCTGGCATAAAATCGAGGCCGGCAATATAAAATGGTTTTATATTGTCGGAAAACTTAGCCTTAAATTTGAACAGGCTATCATCATGGGCAGACGTTCGTCCCCCGCCAAGTATCATCCATTTACAACCATTTTTTTTCGCACGATCAAAAGCAAAATCTAATAACGCATAATTTCCATTTTCGCGTAATAGATCACAGTTATTTGCAGATAAGTGATAATGAGAAAGTTCACCTCGTTGCATAAAAAAACCCATAGAAACATGTTCGCCGGCTAATTTTACGGTTAACAGTTCCACACCAGAAATAGCAGATAATTGATTAAAGTAATCACTGTCAAAGTAATAAAATTTTGCCGCTTGGTTTCTATCCATTGTTTGTTGATACATATTTATAAAGGAACCTACCGCATCATCAGCACAATCATACTCTAATACTTTTTGAGCTTTACGAATAATATTTCTCGTTGTTTTTGAATACTTACTCCAGCGTTCTGCCTGTGTTAATGTTAAATCAACAATCACTAGCTGACGTTCTTGGCAAAAAAAATTAAAATATTCATTATGCTGTAGTAATGGATTAAATGGATGAAAACGAATAAATTCACAGATAATGTGCTGTTTAATACATTCGGCTTTATAAGCCGAAAATGCTGCACTAAGAAACACACTATCATAACAATTCGTCAGCGGTCCGCCATAGCCGTATGGTGTTTCTAAATCGTACAATTCTTCTTCAACAACTATATCGACTACTTGCGTAATTTTACGTTTAATAGATCTAAATATAACTTTATTTTCAGCTTGTTGGAAAACAAAAAAAAATAATTCACCATCATTTTTTTTATATAACTCGGCATAGGCATCTTGATAGTAAATATCATCCGTTAATGTTATGTATTGATTAATAGTATTGCTCCAAAATTTATTTCATCAGATGATTACTTACTCGCAATAATACTCCATTCGCTAACAATATCCGAAGTACCATATCCTCGAGTAATACGATCAAAATCTTTAATGTTAAATAAGCTTAATAAATCACGTATATCTTTTTCACTGCTAAATCTGACTGGCCCTCGATCTTTTAATGGGCCTTCTTGCGTAATATACATATTATAGCCAATCTTTTTTCCAGATCTGTACCCTGTTGTATCAGTGGTAAATGTTCGAGTATATAATTGGCCTTCATTTTTAAGTACTCGATATATTTCAGCGTAAGCCTTTTCTGAATTTTCGAATGAATTACAGTATATTGCTTGATTATCAATCACAGCATCAAAGGTACAATCTTTATAAGGTAAAGAAGTTAAATCGCCTTGAGTTATAGCGCCACTCCAATTAGGGACTTCTTCATTCAACCTTGAAATTGAACGAGCAACACCTGAATCACTACCCTCTAGACCATAGCATGAAAAACCTTCTCGACTTATATACCATAAATTTGCTCCCGTGCCCGAGCCTACCTCTAAAATTTTTATTTTAGAGCGATTTTCAACTTTATAAAAATTCCGAGCAACAAAGCGAATGATATCTTCATTCGGGTACTTTCCCCACTCCAATGATGTAAAAATATCTTCCCAAACTGATTTTAACTCTTCAAACGAATCCATTATCACTTCCTCTCATTTTAGATTATAAAAATAGCCTAGATAGGACTACTCGGCAAATTAATAAGGTGCGCTTCCACCCATTCAGACACACTCAAATCACCACGCAAGGCATCTTTAAACATAGGTAAACGGTGCATTAGCTGCCATATTGGCCTAGTCATCACACCACTGGAATTGGTTTTTTCTAACATCAAGTTACGACTATCAACGTCTGGACAGATGATGGCATTTAACCAATAATTCGATCTAGCATATTCTGGCTCTAGTACAAACTGAAAATCGCTTTCAGCAAAGAACATTGCATAAAGTCCCGCCAACTTTCGCTTTCGCGCAAGGAAGGACGGTAACATTTCCATCTGCGCACAGCCTAATGCAGCATTAATATTCGGCATTCGATAATTAAATCCAGCTTCATCATGATAAAATTCATAAGGGTGTGCCACTTTCGCCGTCGTTGTCACATGTTTAGTATGTAACCCAATGTCCGCATCACGACACAACACCATACCGCCACCACCTGTGGTGATCACTTTATTACCATTAAAACTAATCGCAGCGAATTCACCTAAGCTACCGGTATGTTGGCCTTTGTAAAATGAACCGAGACTTTCAGCCGCATCTTCCACCAAGACTAAATTCCATTGTAAAGCTTCAGCGATTAACTCATCCATTTCTACTGGATGACCAAAGGTATGCATAGGAATAACAGCGCGAATACGCTGACCGGTGATTTTGTGTATACATTCGCCTTGCGTATTCAACTTGGCAAACTGGTATAAGTATTTTGCCATCGCCTGTGGACATAAACCCAAGCTAACTTTCGACACATCGACAAAAATAGGTTGTGCGCCCATATGGAATAACACATTACAGGTTGCCACAAACGTGAGTGCTTGGGTAATCACGAGATCGCCAGCTTGCACACCAGCCATATATAAAGCGGTATGCAATGCAGCCGTGCCATTGACGGTTGCCACAGCTTTACCTGCGCTAGTATAGTCTTCAATATGTTTTTCAAAATAATTCACGTATTGGCCGACACTCGATACAAATGTGCTCTCAATAGTATCGTTTACATAGGCTTTTTCATTACCTGAGAATGTCGGTACATGTAACGGGATAAAGTCATCAGTGGCATAAGTGTCACGAACAAACTTTATTAGTTTATTATGCATTTACGTTATCCTACATTTTTCCATCTAAGTATTTACCCGTTTCTTTATGGTCAAACTCAGGTAACATTTTATTAAACAGCGCAACAATTTGTGTTTTGGTCCAAGCTTGCTCGCTTTTCATGGTGTTGATTTCATATTCAAACATGTTCAACAGTTTTTCATCAAATTCGGCGGGATGTTTTATCACTCCGAGATCAGTAAACCGATCCATATCGAGTACATCATTGTGGGTAAAAAACTCTTCAACATCTTTCTCACCAGTGGTATCACTTTGAGTAAACAAACATGGCCACTTTGCCTGGCTAGGTAACGAGTGAACTAACTCTCGAGCTTCAGATTCACTTTGGCAAAGATAAGGTTCATATCCAAGCTGAGCTAGATATTTAACGGCAATGTCGGCAAAAGAAACAAGCGGTAAAAATTGCGTTTGTTTAGGAAAAAAAATGTCACGGTTTTCACCAAACAAACAAGACATTAAACATAACTCACCCGACTCCTGTGGCGTCACAAAATATCGTTTCACATCATTAGGAGCGACAATCGGTTGCCGTTTCAAAATGCGTTGATTAAAACTGTGTAAGAGCGAGCCATCTGAAAAAGCTACATTAGCAAATCGAGCAGTAGAAATATCAAGTTGATGGCTTCTGCGCATCAAAAACATCTCCATAATTCTTTTGGAAGCCCCCATCATATTCACTGGGTTAGTGGCTTTATCTGTCGAGACACAAAAATATTTTTTGACACCTTTTTGTATAGCTTGTCGAATAGTTTTATCCGTATTAAAAATATTAACATCTATCATGCGCATTAACGTAAAAGGATCTTTTTCACTTCTAACGTGCTTAAGTGCTGATAAATTGAGTATATAGTCATATTTACCATCAGACTCAATAAATGCATCATATTCTATTGAGCCTATATCAAGTGAAAAAGTTTTAAAATCACCGTCTATATATCCAAAAGAGCTTCTTATATCCCTAACAAGCTCAGCCAAATTATTCTCACTGATGTCTACCACATGCAACTTTTTAGGTGCATACTTAAAAATCTGTTTAGTAACGGCTTGACCTATAGTCCCTGCGCCACCTAATACAAGAAATCCTGACTCATTAATGATGCGCCTTAAGTCCACTTGAACATTATTTATATCATTAGTAAATAATGAATTCTCTCTTCCGATCAAAGGTAAAAAATCGTTCATAACCAGCCTCACAAAAATGAAT
>NZ_JACJEU010000051.1:0-9999 GCF_014164215.1 Shewanella sp. SG44-2 | reverse complement strand
ACTAATACAGGTTAACTATTGAGCATTAAGTGCTTGGCCATTGGTGTCGATAGATTCATTACCCATTAAGAATAAATAAGTCGGCATAATTTGCTCAGCTGTTTTTAGTGTTTGTGGATCTTCAGCTGGATAAGCTTTTGCTCGCATTTCTGTACGAGTTGCACCTGGGTTAATACTATTAACCCTTACAGAGGTATTATCACACTCATCAGCTAATACTTGCATCATGCCTTCGGTGGCAAATTTAGAAAATGCATAAGGTCCCCAATAAGCACGACCTTTACGTCCAACACCGCTTGAAGTAAACACAATTGAAGCATGCTCGGCTTTACGCATAATAGGCAATAATGACTTGGTCATGATGGCTTGAGCCGTGACATTAACCTTTAAAATGGTTTCAAGCGAGGTTAAATCAATATGCTCAAATGGACCTAATGCCCCCAACTGAGATGCGTTATGCAATAAACCATCTAAATGACCAAACTGTTCGGCAATGGTGTCTGCCATATCAATATAATTCTGTTCGGTCGCGCCTTTCATATCTAACGGCACAATAGCTGGCTTTGGATAACCGGCATTAACAATTTCATCGTATACATTTTCGAGTTTTTTAACGGTTTTACCGAGTAAAATTACCGTTGCGCCGTGTTTGGCAAACTCTATTGATGCTGCACGACCAATACCGTCTCCAGCGCCTGTAACCAAGATTGTTTTGTGATTGAGTAAATCTTTTGCAGCTTGATATTCCAACATGATTGATTATTTCCTCTTAGCGCAATCGCCCGTCAAATCTAGTACCGGATAAAAAATAAACGACCGTTTGAAACAAATGATTAATAATTGTATGTGAATAGGTCATTTGCATGTAACAAACTTGTAGCTAACTCAATAATTTTACGTTAACTTGAGAATAGTTAAGGACTAACATAAGTCCTTATGGTCGCATGATAGGACTATTGTGACCAATTCTTGGGGAAAACAAAATTATTAAAACAAGATTTGGGGAAAAAAGATGAAAAGACTCATTTTGGGTGTTGCAATAACATCTGCTCTTGGCTTGACAGCATGTGGTGGCGACAGTTTTAACGAAGCAGTAGATAATGCTGAGCCGTTAGTACCTGTTTCACATATGCAGTTTGATCCGGCTAATAGCAAATTACCATTACCAAACGATTTACTTTTTAGTGGCACAACCGATGGCACATTAAATATACCTGGTGAGGATGGCATAGATTATGTTAACCCTCAGCTGGCATTAGGCGCATTAGACGGCTGGTCAACGAGTTCTCCTATTTCAATCACTGTCGAACTTGCTAATGATTTACAGGGCAATGCATTAACGTTGGATGCCGCATCTGTGTTTCAACCTGGTGCAGTGCGCATGTTTGAAGCGACAGTAGGCGGAGCATTATCAAGTGATGCTGAGTGTAAATCAGCGCCTTCAGTTTCAGCCTGTAAAGTAGGTGAAGAGCTTCAATTTGGCATTGACTTCGTATCAAAAGCATCAGGCAATAAAGTTGCCATAGTACCGATTAAACCATTAAAGGCTGGCCAGTCTTATATCTATGTGACTACCGATCTTATTCAAGATTCGTTAGGCCGTGGTATTGCTCCGTCAACAACCTATGGTCTGTTAAAGTTAGATTTTGAAACTCAGCAGCTTGAAACAGAACAACAAAAAATGCTGCAGTATCTGGTCAACAGTTATGAAAAAGGTGTTGCTGCAACACATGGCGTTGACCCTGAATCGATTAGTTTTTCTGGTTTATTCACCACTCAGTCAGTCGCTGATGTGTATGAAACCACTAAATTATTGATGGCTTCTAATCCTGCTTATACACCTTCATTTGTGCAAATACCTACGCCAACAGGATTGACAGTTGCTCAGGCTGCTGGTTTAACGCCAGCATCGGGTGCAGCCTATGTAGTCGCCGATATGGCTGATCTTTATACTGCCAAAATTAAACTGCCAATCTACGGTGATTGTTCATCAGCTGGCTGTGTGATCCCAATCGTCGATGGTGCTCCAACAGCACCTAATGGCCGTTGGTTTGCTCAAGGCGACAGCCCTGTGTCGGTATTGCTAGCTTTACAGGCTGGTACATTAAGCCAAGCTAACTTTTTTGCACAAGCATCTGATAACGGTGTAGATCCTCAAGCAGCATTGGGTAATCCTGCATTGCTTGCAGGTAAACAGTGGAAACTTGACGATGGTACTGCTGCAGATAAAACAAAGCATTTAACCAAGTTTAACCCTATTCCGGCTATCAAAGGTTATGAAACTGTTTCAGTTCAAATTACCTTACCGAATGCGGCTAAGCTTGCAGCATTTACTGCTGCGCAAGGTGGAACTTTTGTCCCTCCAACAAGTGGTTGGCCAACAACAATCGCAATGCATGGTTTAGGTGGTGGTAAAGAAATGGCACTAGCTTATGCTGGTACATACGCAGCAGCTGGTGTTGCTACTATTGCGATTGATATGCCATTGCACGGTGCTCGTTCATTCGACTTAGATAAAGACGGCACTTATGAGATCTCTGCTACAGCCCCTGCATTTGGTCCTGTAGTAGGTACACCTGATGCGTTCACGAATGGTAATCCATTAGTGTTTGTTAACATTGCCAGCACATTAACTGTGCGTGACAATTTCCGTCAAGCAACTTTAGACCATTTAGGGTTAAGATTATTATTGACTGGAATGGCGCAACAACGCGCTGCGGCAAATCAACCTCAAGTATTTGATGTGTCAAAAATCAGTGCTCAAGGTTTGAGTTTAGGTGGCATTGTGGGCACTACATTCTCTACTTATGCCAGTACTGGATTAGTTAATCCTATGACGGGTGATGCTTTGCCTAACGCTTATGCAATTAATGCAGCATCGTTAGTCGCACCTGCTGGTGGTTTAGCTGGAGCATTTGCGGGTTCTGCTGCATTTGGTCCACAGTTATTTGCCAATGTCACAGCCTCTAGTACGTTTGCCGCTCTCGTTACTGCTGCAAATACTGCAGGTTATGAGGAAGGTAGCCCCGAGTATGCTGCTTTAGTTCAAGCTGTGTATGCTGAATTTATACCGACATTTGCTTTTGCAGTGCAAACAGCAGTCGATTCTGCCGACCCAATTAACCATGGCGAAAAATTAGCTGCTACTGGTTTACCGGTGCATTTAATTGAAATAGTTGGCGATGGTGCTGGTAACTTAGGTGACCAAACATTACCTAACAGCGTTGAAGGTTTCCCATTATCGGGTACTGAACCGTTAATTGCCTCGCTAGCGCTAGGATGTGTTGATACAACTACACCAGGTTCTGGTGCTGTACGCTTCTCTAAAGGTCATCATAGTTCGATTGTTAGCCCTGGTGAAGTAGATGGCGTTACCGACGGTATGGCTGCTGCCGCGACTGTTGAAATACAGTCTCAAGTTGCAGGTTTTGCAAAATCAACGGGATTAGGACAAGCAACGATTGTTGTGACTAATAGCGATGTGATCCAAAGCTGTAACTAATGCTTACTAATTAGTGCGCAATATCTTAAAAAACCCAGCAATTAGCTGGGTTTTTTATTGTCTACTTATCGGTTATTACTGTTAAAATACCGCGAGATTGTCATCCCTGTATGGAGCGAGTTTTGGAATTTTTATATGAATACGGCCTATTTTTAGCAAAAGCAGTAACCATTGTTGTCGCTATTCTAGCGGTAGTAATATTTGTGCTGGCGGCTAGCATGAAAAACAAATCTGATAAAGGTGAGCTAAGACTGACTGATATTTCAGATGAACTTATGCAGTTAAAGCATCAGTTGAAAGAAGAGTTACTGCCTAAAAAGCAATTTAAAGCCTATGAAAAGCAAGTAAAAGCAGCCGAAAAAGCTGCTGAGAAACAAAACTTAACCAAAGGCAAAGTATTCGTTATCGATTTTAAAGGCAGTATAGATGCCAATGAAGTCTCGTCATTACGCCAAGAAGTGACCGCAATTATAACCATCGCAGATAAAGACGACCAAGTGTTGGTCAATGTTGAAAGTGGTGGCGGCATGGTTCATGGATATGGCCTTGCTTCAAGCCAGTTAGATCGTTTGCGCCAAGCCGATATCCCGTTATCTATATGCGTAGATAAAGTGGCTGCAAGTGGTGGTTATATGATGGCGTGTGTGGCTAATAAGGTTTACGCCGCACCGTTTGCAATAGTGGGCTCAATTGGGGTGATTGCGCAAATACCCAATTTTAACCGTCTGCTAAAAAGTCATGATATTGATTATGAGCAGCACACTGCTGGTGACTTTAAACGTACTTTAACCGTTTTTGGTGAAAACACTGATGAAGGCAGAGCTAAGTTCCAACAGGAATTAGAAGAAACTCACGTGCTTTTTAAAGAATTTGTCGGCCGTTATCGTCCTAATATGGACATTGCTAAAGTCGCCACTGGTGAACATTGGTATGGCCAACAAGCAATTGATTTAGGGCTTATTGATGCGGTTTCTACCAGTGATGATGTGATTTTAGACTTGGTGAACACCCATCAAGTGATTAAAATTCAATATCAAATGAAGAAAAAGCTAGCGGATAAAATTGCTCATGGCGTTTCACTATCAGTGACCACTATGATGAATCGTTTTGCGGAGCGTAATCAATCGGTGTAGTACAGTAACAGCAGTACACCGCAATTGATTAAAGAAAAAACGACAGCCAAGGCTGTCGTTTTTTATATTACAAAGCTTATGAGTGACTAAGCTTTGTAACTGATGTGTTGATGGAAACGTAAAATGACATCGGCGTGTTCTTTATCAATGTCGAACTCATTGGTAAATACACGTATAGCTTCTTCAACTTGATTCATAAAGCGACCATAACCTTCGTCAGTTTCATCACTTTTACCTGCGACAATCACAAATCGGAAAACGTCTACAAGCTTGTTCGCATCCCAGTGACAAATTGGCTCAGGTGATTCGGCATGAGGATCAAACCCGACCATCTGAAACTCATTTGTACTGGTTAATTGCTCATACTTACTGTTACGTACTAGCGGTATTTTACCATTAGCAACTACTGCAACACGATTAAGCTGTTTGCTTTTTGTCGCTTCGATAAATTTGTCACATACCTTTTGATAAACACTGGTAAAGTCGGTGGTATCACTTGCAAGTAACTGCTTCTTGATACGACGATCAACTGGAATGTTAATGGTGACATAATTGAGCGTGCTGACATTTTCTGGAAGCTCGCAATGACGTCGGTGATAGCGACTATCAACAGCACGTAATTTATAACCGTAGGTTTCTTTTAGTCCTTTGGCTTTGGCAAAGAAGTCATAAGAAATATGCTGGTGGTCACGGACTTTAATTGGCACATTTTTAACAGGTAATAATGGTTTTAATTCAGCTATAAATTTTTGCACATGAGAGTGAAACTCTGCCGAATTACTGCGAAGGTCATTGCCTGTGGCTAAAAAGACAATTCTAAGTTTTCTAGCTCTAAAGCCTGCAACGCTGTGTAAACGGTTAGCTTCATGGTGTGCTGGGTTATAGAAAAAACGTAATTGCTCGTCTGTGGTTAAGCAATAAGCCTCACTGTGATAGCGGACCATAGGTAATTTATCAGTGGTGACAACGTGAACGTTGTACAATTCTTGTTTTTCGGCTAGTTGATAGACAAGTTTACTAAACTCATCGTAACAAGTTTCTAAATCACTGTATGCATTAAGATATTCATCAGTTAACGGAAAACCAATGGTAATGTATTGATTTTTACGTGTTGCTGTTGGCAGGTATACTTTTTTTTGACGACTGACGGACATATTATTTCCTTATTGCCTTTGTTGTTGTCTAAAGTTTATCGTTATATGTTTATGCTTATTTAATGCGCTTGCTGAGTGTCCATTTTAAACATTGATGCTTAAATTAAAATGACTTTCGATCACTTTATTAAAATGTTTTTAACATGTTGAACAAAACTTGTTCAAATTTAAGTGTTTACTCGGATAAAGCTTGTGTGATCCAAGGTAACATTAACTGCGTAATACTCTCTTGAGCTTGTTCATTTGGATGAATGCCATCGCGCTGCATAAGCGTTTTGTCGGTGGCAATATCTTGCATGAAAAAAGGGATCAACTTAATTGTATATTGTTCGGCTAGTTGATGGTAAATCTGAGTAAAAGATTTGGCATACCTAGGGCCGTAATTCGGTGGTACCATAATCTCAGTTAATAACACTTTGGCGCCTTGTTGCTGCGATAGGGTAATGATTTTTGTAAGATTTGATTTCAGTTTATTAGGCGGAAAACCTCGCAGTCCGTCGTTACCACCTAGCTCAATGACAATCAGATCAGGTTTGCTTGAGGCCAGTAAACTCGGGAGTCTACGCAATCCTCCCGCCGTTGTTTCACCACTAACAGAACCATTAATTACCTGATGTTGAGGCAACTGGTTACGTAACAATTGTACCCATCCCTGATCTTCTGGCATGCCATAACCTGCACTTAAGCTATCACCTAATATCAAAATCGTGGCAGCATAGGTTGGTACACTCATAACTATCAGTATAAACACGCTGGTAAGCACGCGTTTAAGTGACGAATATAAGAAGGATTGTATGTCTAATAATATCGATCGAAATACCAGTGCCATTACTGTAACTAACCTCAATAAAACTGTCGTGACCCAAGAGGGAGAGTTGACTATCCTCAACGGCATTAATATAGAAGTCAAGCAAGGAGACAGTATCGCCATTTTGGGGCCATCAGGTTCAGGTAAGTCGACACTATTGGGGTTACTTGCAGCATTAGATACTCCTACCTCTGGTGAGATAGTGTTAGATGGAGTGGCATTATCTGGATTAAATGAAGAGCAAAAAGCAGCGCTTCGTAAGCAAAAAGTCAGTTTTATTTTTCAGTCATTTATGTTGGTTGATACCTTAACCGCGCTTGAAAACGTTATGCTACCCGCAGAGCTTGCTGGGGTGAAAGATGCCAAGCAGAAAGCCCAAACCATGCTTAATCGCGTTGGTTTATCTCATCGATTAAATCATTTACCTAAACAATTATCGGGTGGTGAGCAGCAACGTGTGGCGATTGCCAGAGCTTTTATTTGTGAACCCAAAGTGCTGTTTGCAGATGAACCAACAGGCAACTTAGACAGTGTAAATGGCGATAAAATTGCTGATATGTTGTTTGCGTTAAACCAAGAAAGTGACACCACGTTGGTGTTAGTGACTCATGATTTGCATTTAGCAAAACGTTGCGCACGCCAATTAGTGATGGAGAATGGTCATTTATCTGAACCATACGCAGATAATCTGAAGGCTGCCCATGTGAGCGCGGAACATGCTGAGGAGGTTAATTAATGGAGTGGAAAATTGCGTGGAGATTGTTTAAACGTGAACTCGCTCAAGGGCAATTAATTCTTATCGTGTTGGCTATTACGTTAGCGGTGTTGTCCGTGACCGGGCTAGCGCGGGTTAGTGAGCGTTTACAAGTGGCCATTAATGGCGAAGCCTCTAACTTTATTGCCGCTGACCGTATTATTGACTCTCCGGTTGAACTTGATTCACAAGTCCTTACTGTTGCCGATGAGTTAGGCCTTGCCCACGTCACTAACATGCAATTTAACTCGATGGTGTATTCGGGCGATAAATTTCAATTAGTGACCGTTAAAGCAGTAGGTGAGGGCTATCCGTTAAAAGGCGATATAGAGCTGAGTAACGGTGTCACTCGAGCATTACCAAGCAAGGGACAAGCATGGTTTGAAAATCGCTTAGGTGGTTTGCTTGGCTACCCTAAAAGCATTGAATTGGGTAATAGTGAGTTATCGCTAACCGAAGAGATTAGTCGTTTACCGGATGCGGGGTTTAATCCGTTTGCGTCTTCACCAGTATTACTCATCCGTTTAGATGATGTGGCGGCGACGGGTATTATTCAACCCGGTAGTCGGGTGACGTATTTATACCAATTTACTGGTAATGCAGAGCAATTAACCGCATTTGAACTGCAAGCTAAACCTTTGCTCAATAACAGTCAACGTTGGGTAGATGTGCAATCGGGAGATTCCCCGATAGCTTCAGCTGTGCAACGTGCGGAGCGTTTTTTACTGCTAGCCAGTTTACTTGGGATTGCCTTGGCGTGCGCTGCCATTGGTATTGCAGCGCAGCGTTACTGCCAACGCCATTATGATGTTGTGGCCATGCTGAAAACCTTTGGTGCTTCAGGCAAGCAAATTCGGGTGTTATTCGGACTGCATTTGTCGTTAGTGACCTTGTTGGGTATTGCACTGGGGTTACTGGGCGGGTTATTGCTCGACATTGGCATTACGGCATTTTTACCACCAGAAATAGCAGCTTATTCTCCACCGTATTTACGCCCTGTTTTATTAGGTGTAAGCACGGGACTGATCAGTGCATTTATGTTTTCTGCTTATCCGTTAATGCGGCTGTTAGCCATTCCGCCATTAAGAGTATTGCAGCGCCAATTAGAAGGCTTGCAGCTGGGCATGTGGCTCCATTTACTATTAAGCTTGGCCGCAATGGCCTTGTTGGGGTATTTGTATTCAAGAAGTTTAGCATTGACGATGACAGTGGTACTTGCAGTATTGTTGTTAGGTTTTTTACTCAGTGTGCTCGGCTTTGTGATGATCCGTTTTGGTCATGGCATTGGCATGAAAACCACCAATCCTTTTCAATTAGCACTAGCCGGTCTGCGTCGTCGAGCTCGTCAAAATGCTGTGCAATTGGTTGGATTTAGCAGTGCATTGGTATTATTGCTAACCATCTTGGCTTTGCGTCAAGATTTACTCAATGAATGGCAAAAGCAGTTACCAGAAAATGCACCTAACTACTTTCTAGTTAATATTGCCCCTGAGGATGCTAAGCCGTTAAACGACTTTTTAAGCCTAAATCATATTAACGCGACTGATATTTATCCTGTGGTGCGTGGTCGACTCACTCATATAAATGACGAAGAATTGATTTCAGGTAAACAAGCTGAAAACGGTGCTGAAGGGCGAGTGGGGATTTCTCGCGAACTAAACTTAACCTATCGAGATACTTTACCGCCAAATAATAAGCTGCTTGAGGGCACGTTTAATCAAGCTGCTGATGATGTATCGGTTGAGTCTGGTGTCGCAGATAGGCTAGGAGTTGTACTTGGCGACAAGCTCACCTATAACATCGATAATCAATCCTTTTCGGTGAAGGTTGCCAGTATTAGACAGGTTCAGTGGGAAACTCTACAACCCAACTTTTTCATGATTTTCACCCCTGAAGCGTTGGCACCATTTGCCTATACCTCGATGGCCAGTTTTCACCTTAATGATGCGCAATTAGCGGCGGATGGTAGCTTACTGAGCGCCAATCAAGTGGTGTTGCAACTTATCCAACAATTTCCAACGGTATCGATTATTGATGTTGGGGCTATGGTTGAGCAGTTACGACAAATAATCGATCAAGTGTCATTATCACTGTCATTGGTGTTGGCATTAGTGTTGTTGGCCAGTGCTTTGGTGTTGATTGCGCAAACGGAAGCTGGCATGGCGACTCGACAACGAGAACTCGCGGTGTTGCGAACTTTTGGCGCATCGGGTTGGTTACTTCGTGCTTCTACTGGAATTGAGTTTGCTTTGCTTGGTGCAATTGCCGGTTTATTAGCGGTGATTGTGGCAGAATTTGCTTTATACATGTTAAAAACTCAAGTGTTTGAGCTGGTTGTATATATGCATTGGCCGTGGTGGGCGATTACTCCAGTCGCAGGGGCGGTAATTGTGGCTATTTTAGGTGTTTGGCGTTGTCGACAGTTATTGAATATGTCTTGCAGTGAGATGCTAAAAGCGGGTTAAAACACCGGCTAAAAGTATAAAAGGGAGATGCTTAGTCATCTCCCTTTTTTATGTTGCCTGTCCCGTCCTGAGATAAGTTGACACATTGGAGACTTATCTATGAAACCTTCAGTATCAATCAATATAAAACGTACTCAACGAGATTACACGTTAGGCTTTAAATTAGCGGTTGTTAGTCAAGTA
>NZ_JACJEU010000050.1:0-10664 GCF_014164215.1 Shewanella sp. SG44-2 | reverse complement strand
TGAGAGCCTACAAGGATAAGAATTTGAAGCTGTTGAAATGGCATTGGATGTCAGCAATTAAGATGCTTCAAAATTTAGTAAGGGACCCACAAGCATCCTATTAAATTCGTGGGGATCCCTCAGGGTTTGAGTCGTATGTTGACGATCCGTTCTGCCCATATACTCAACCTTACTGTTATGAATAATACCAAGCGGGCCAAAATTAGGCGCGGCAAAGGTGTGTACTCCAGTAGTATTAGTCTTCGTTACATCGCGGGCGTTAAGTACTGTATCGTTCATCACGACTAAAACACCCCTGCCTTTAGACTCTAGATTCGCGGCAATGGCGACTGCATTATACAGATTCATAGGTCCATCGGCACTCATAGCAGTGGATGGACGCATTGCACCAACCAGCACTACAGGCTTATCGCTCTTGACAGTTAGATTCAAAAAGTAAGCTGTTTCTTCTAAAGTATCAGTGCCATGGGTAATCACAATTCCATCGACATTTTTATCAGCCAGCAAAATATTAATCCGTTTGGCTAAATCTAACCAAACTTTATCGTTCATATCTTGCGAACCAATTTTAACGAGTTGTTCACCTTGAATTTCGGCAAGTAACTTTATCTCCGGCACAGCTGCTATTAAGCTATTAACCCCTACCTCTCCAGACTGATAATTTGACTCAGTAGCCGATTGGCCCACTCCAGCAATGGTTCCACCTGTGGCAATAATTCGAACCTGTGGAAGCGCTTGCACCGCAGAGGATAGAAATAACCCTAAGGTAACCGACAGCAAGAGCTTACGTATAGAAAATTTCATACTAACTTCCTTTTATTAATAATAAACACTTCACAAGTGTGCACTATTATTAAATTCTCACCGTGATAGTTATCACTAAAATTAACAACTGAGACCAAATAACAATCTAAATCAAAAAATAAATAATAAAATAATTTAAATAAAGACACTTTTAATTAACACAATACTTTTACCAAAAACATTTTCACCTTTAAATATTAAGTTGACAAAAAATAACAATTCAACATACAACTTGGATCAAATAGTAATAGATCACACAAATCAATTCAGTTGAGATATTTATCTAACGACTAAAATAAATTTATAACTCGATACAATTATGTGATCATTATCGATATTAAAATGCCACTTAAGGGGTAACCTTTCACCCAATAGTTAAGGAGAAAGTTCTCCTTCATATTTTCGAAGAGTTATTTTTGATATGCAATTTAAGCTTATATACACATACCATAGCTCAAGGTCGAAAATATATCTTACTATTAACAGGATTTAATAGGATAGAAATGAAAAACACTAATAGCACACGTATCGAAGAAGATTTATTGGGTACTAAAGAAGTTTCTAATGAATTTTATTATGGCATTCACACATTACGTGCAATGGAAAACTTTAAATTAAGCAATCAAAAAATTTCAGACGCACCTGAATTAGTGCGAGGCATGATGCTAACAAAAAAAGCAGCTGCCATGGCTAATAGCGAATTAGGGGCTGTAAGTCCCGAGATTGCGGATAAAATTATTGAAGCCTGCGATCTGATCCTCACTACCGGTCAATTTGTCGACCAATTTCCAGTAGATGTTTATCAGGGTGGTGCTGGTACCTCGGTCAACATGAACACCAATGAAGTATTAGCCAATGTTGCATTGGAACTCATGGGGTTAGAAAAAGGCCGCTATGATGTCATCAACCCTAATGACCATGTTAATAAGTGTCAATCCACTAATGATGCTTATCCAACAGGTTTTAGAATTGCATTGGTCAACAGCACAGATATTTTATTAGAGACATTAACCGACCTCATCAGTGCCTTCGACACCAAAGCTACAGAATTCAAGACCGTATTAAAAATGGGCCGCACTCAGTTACAAGACGCTGTGCCTATGACATTAGGCCAGGAGTTTCACGCTTTTGCTGTAACACTGCGCGAAGAAATTAAATCGATTAAACGTTGCCAAGAATTATTACTTGAGGTGAATTTAGGTGCAACGGCTATTGGTACAGGTCTAAACACTCCAATAGGGTACTCCTCATTGGCCATTAAACATTTGGCTGAAATTACTGGCCGTGAATATGTGCCAGCCGAAGATTTGATTGAAGCGACATCGGATTGTGGCGCCTACGTTATGCTGCACAGCGCAATTAAGCGTATGGCCATTAAAATGTCCAAAATCTGTAACGATTTACGCTTGCTTTCATCGGGTCCACGCACAGGATTCAATGACATCAATTTGCCTCAGTTACAAGCCGGTTCGTCAATCATGCCTGCCAAGGTCAACCCTGTGATCCCAGAGGTGGTTAACCAAGTGGCTTTTAAAATTGTCGGTAACGATATTACGATCACTATGGCCGCAGAAGCTGGCCAGTTACAACTTAACGTGATGGAACCTGTCATTGGCCAGGCTATGTTTGAGTCGCTAAGTCTTATGGGAAATGCCTGTATCGCACTGCGTGAGAAGTGTGTTGAAGGGATCACTGCCAATCCTGATGTCTGTATGAATCATGTATTAAATTCTATTGGCATTGTGACCTATCTTAATCCGTTCATCGGTCACCATGAAGGCGACATTATCGGCAAAATTTGTGCCCAAACGGGTAAAAATGTCCGTGAAGTGGTGCTAGAACGAGGCTTATTAACAGTTGAAGAGCTCGATGAAATCCTCTCTGTAGAAAACCTAATGCATCCTAAGTATCAGGACAAACGAAATACAAGCAAAACCAAAGTGTAACTCTGTTGGGTTGGAGATTTTCTCCAACCCAAATTCGATTATTAAACAATAAGCTTCTGCATAATTAACCTTAAGCAGAATATGACAATCAAAATAACAAAGAGTTAATACCATGATTATATTAGAGATAATTATCGTACTAGGGGCTATTTACCTAGGTGCAAGAATGGGGAGCATGGGGATCGGCTTTGCTGGCGGTGTCGGAGTGCTGATACTGACAGCTGGACTTGGACTAACACCAGGGACTATCCCGATTGATGTAATCCTAATCATTATGTCGGTGATCACCGCCATTGCAGCCATGCAAGTATCGGGAGGGATGGACTATCTCGTCTCACTGGCAGAGAAATTACTACGTAAACATCCAAAACAAATTACCTTTCTAGCACCCGTCGTCACTTATTTCATGACACTCTTTGCTGGAACGGGCCACACAGCATTCTCAACTTTACCTGTTATTGCAGAAGTAGCCAAAGAACAAGGTATACGTCCATCTCGACCTTTATCTATCGCAGTTGTAGCATCTCAAGTCGCCATTACTGCCTCACCTATTTCTGCGGCAGTAGTGTTCTTCTCTGGCATCTTAGAGCCACTTGGAGTGGACTATTTAGTGCTATTAGCAGTATGTATCCCTTCCACTTTTCTCGCTTGTATGGTCGGGGCCGTAGTAGCCAATTTAATGGGTAAACCGCTAGCAGAAGATCCTATCTACCAAGACCGTTTGGCCAAAGGATTAATCAAAAAACGTGGTGCGACCCAAATAAACATTAAAGACGGTGCTAAACGTTCAGTGGTGATTTTTTTAATGGCTATTGCGGCTGTGATGATTTATGCCACTGCGATTTCCGACAAAGTGGGATTAATTGTTAATCCGGTATTGCCTCGCGATTCAGCCATCATGGTGATTATGCTAACTGCTGCTGCAGCTATTACGATTTTTTGTAAATTAGACGCTAGCGAAATTTCTAATGCTGCCACTTTTAAGTCAGGTATGTCTGCCTGTGTCTGTGTGCTAGGCGTTGCGTGGTTAGGGGATACTTTTGTTGCAAACCATATTGATGAAATCAAAGACCTTGCAGGAACCTTACTGCAGAGCCAGCCATGGTTATTGTCGGTAACACTATTCTTCGCTTCTATGTTGCTCTACTCACAAGGGGCCACAACTAAAGCGCTGATGCCTGCGGCATTAGCCATTGGTGTGAGCCCTTTAACAGCCGTTGCCTCTTTTGCTGCTGTGAGTGCGTTGTTTGTATTACCTACTTATCCAACGCTACTGGCAGCTGTCGAAATGGATGACACCGGCTCAACTCGAATTGGTAAGGCGGTATTTAACCACCCATTCCTTATTCCTGGTGTAGTGACAATTGCTACCAGTGTCGCGTTAGCGTTCTTATTTGGCGGCATGATTATATAGCTCAATGTTAAGCAATGTTATCGAAGGGCTAATCCAGAAAATGGATTAACCCTGTTCTTTTAATCTTTATATAGGGACTTTGTTTTGGGGTAATGCTTACGCATTTACATCATAACAAATCTTATAAGAGGTGAATTAATGTCAGAAAAAACGCGCGTTCCAACCGCCATCAATGGTGGACCATTTGGACAAGCCTGGTCAGCTAGAGCCGACTGCTTACAAAGCTTGACAGGGGCTTTACTGGGCGCTTTCTTATTAGTGCATATGCATTTTGAGGCAAGCATTTTATTAGGCAAAGAAACCTTCTACCGCTTCGTGCAAGTACTTGAAGGTGGCATGTTTAGCGCTACTGGCCACGGTTGGCCACTAGTGACACAAATCTTTTCAGTATTTATTTTAGTTATCGTCGTCGTTCACGCGGCGCTAGCATTACGTCGCTTTCCGGTACAACTTGGCCAGTGGCGTGCACTTCGTGGGTTTATGTCCAACATAAAGCACAAAGACACTCGCGCTTGGTATTGGCAAATGATCACTGGATTCATCTTATTTTTCTTAGTCTCAGCACATCTTGCAACCATGATTTTAGATCCTGAAATTGGTCCACACCTCTCAGCCGACCGCGTCTATAACGGACATGCCTGGATCTTGTATGTGGTATTCCTTCCGGTTGTATTAGTACATGGCTTAATTGGCTTATACCGAGTGATATTAAAATGGGGAGTGAGCAATAATCGTTCTCTCATACGCACCATTGCCCAGGTGTTAATGATCTATTTACTTTGTTTAGGTTCATTAAGCCTCATTACTTACATCTCTATTGGCAGTGAACTGACACTACCCGTTCAGCCTTTTATTCCGAAGTAGTAGGCATGCTAAGGGGACGCTAAGTGTGATTGCCTGGCAACAAACAGCCAGAGTCAATAACAAAATGAGCCCCCCTGAATCGCAAAGCTAAGCCTCAACACACAGACCCTCCACTGACGAATAGGTGCATTACATCTATCGCAGGGGCGCAATGGAAATTCATACATATTATCTAGATTATTAGATAAGGAGCTGACTTTGAAACTTATTTATACAGACTCACTAATCATTGGTGCCGGGCTAGCAGGCCTTAGAGTCGCTATTGCCACCAAAGAACGCGGCCTAGACACACTGGTATTATCGCTTATTCCGGCAAAACGTTCACATTCCGCGGCTGCTCAAGGCGGTATGCAAGCAAGCCTTGGCAATACAGTTAAAGGCATGGGTGACAACGAAGACATACATTTTCAGGATACGGTAAAAGGGTCTGACTGGGGTTGTGACCAAGATGTGGCACGTATGTTTGCCCATTGCGCCCCCAAAGCCATACGTGAACTGACAAACTGGGGAGTGCCTTGGTCTAGAATTTCTGCTGGTCCGCGCGATGTGATAATGAATGCAAAAAAAGTGACTTTACATGAAGCAGAAGAAGCTCATGGCCTCATCAACGCTCGAGATTTTGGCGGCACCAAGAAATGGCGAACATGCTATACCGCCGATGGTACTGGCCACTCATTATTGTATGCGGTAGATAACCAAGCAATATCGATGGGTATTCCGGTACACGAAAGGATTGAAGCCTTATCACTGATCCATGATGGTAAGCGTTGCCACGGAGTAATTGCACGCTGTTTAGTGACCGGAGAACTGCGCGCCTATGTGGCTAAATCAACTACGATTGCGACTGGAGGTTACGGCAAAATTTATGAAATATCGACTAATGCCACTATCTGCGAAGGTATAGGCCAAGCGTTAGCACTCGAAACTGGCGTCGCGACATTAGGCAATATGGAAGCGGTACAGTTTCATCCGACAGCCATCGTCCCAGCAGGAATTCTTACCACTGAAGGTTGTCGCGGTGACGGCGGCATACTACGCGATAAAGACGGTCATCGCTTTATGCCAGATTACGAGCCAGAGAAAAAAGAACTCGCCTCCCGTGATGTGGTATCTCGCCGCATGACCGAACATATTCGCAAAGGTAAAGGAGATGACAGTCCTTACGGGCCACATCTCTGGTTAGATATAACCATTTTAGGTCGTGAGCATATTGAAACCAATCTGCGCGAAGTGAAAGAAATTTGTGAATATTTTCTTGGAATCGATCCCTGCAAAGAGTGGATCCCTGTAAGACCTACCCAGCATTATTCTATGGGCGGCGTTCGTACTAATGCCACCGGTGAAAGCCCACAACTTAAAGGACTATTTAGTGTTGGAGAAGCTGCATGCTGGGATATGCATGGTTTTAATCGTTTAGGTGGTAATTCTGTGGCAGAAACCGTAGTAGGCGGCATGATCATCGGTAAGTATGTAGCCGATTTTTGTGAACAAAATGCCTTAGAAATTGATACTGCCCTTACCCAAAAATTTCTCGATAAGTTACAAAATGAAATCGATAACTTAGTCGACGGTAAAGGTACAGAGAACCCCTTCGAAATAAAAAAAGAAATGCAACGTATCATGATGAATTACGTCGGCATCTTTCGAAATGGTCCTGAACTAGACAAGGCTATAGCCGAGCTTAAAGCATTACTTCTACGGGCAAAAAATCTAGGACTTAAGTGTAAAAAACGTCATTCAAATCCTGAATTAGTTGAAGCTCTGCGCGTCACCAGAATGTTGAAAGTAGCCTTAACTGTCGCCTGTGGGGCTGCTGCACGCACCGAAAGCCGTGGAGCCCACTCTAGAGAAGATTATCCACAACGCAATGATAAAGATTGGCTAAATCGTACATTGGCTACCTGGCCAAATGACGAGTCATTAGAACCCGTTTTACATTATGAGAAGCTCGATGTAATGAAAATGGAGTTACCTCCTGGATACCGTGGTTACGGCAACGATAACAACATTGCCCATCCCGATACTGAAAAACGGACTCAAGAAATAAACAAAATAACGGCAGAACTCGGCGACGCCCCAGATAGGCACACGCTGCAGCAAGCGTTGATGCCATATACGCTACCTAGCCATCTACAACCAGCTAATGAACGTCTTAGCGATACATTAGCAGTCATACCATCTCAACCGGTAGGAAATAAATCATTATGAGCCGAAAAATCACCTTTAATATCTTCCGCTACGATCCACAAGATAGCCAAGATAAGCCAAAAATGGAACGTTACGAATTAACCGAAACAGATGGTATGACAGTGTTTATCGCATTAAATCAACTGCGTGAACAACAAGATACTTCGTTACAGTTCGACTTTGTGTGCCGAGCAGGTATTTGTGGCAGTTGCGCCATGGTGATTAATGGATTCCCAACTCTTGCCTGTCGTACCTTAACGGCAAATTACCCTGATGGTGAAATCACCTTAATGCCTCTACCTGGCTTTGAACTGATTGGTGACTTGTCGGTAAACACCGGGAAATTTATGCGTGAATTAGCCGAGCGATTAAAGCTCTGGTTACATCCTAAACCTGACGATCAAGACATGCATCGCCTAGAAAATCCAATGGCACCAGAAGAAGCCGCGCGGATATATGAATTGGAACGCTGTGTCGAATGTGGTGTCTGCGTCTCTGCATGTGCCACCAAACAAATGCGAGACACCTTTGTGGGCGCAGTAGGCATGATGAAAATTGCCCGTTTCGAAATGGATAGTAGAGACAACCGCAGCGCAGATGACTTCTACCATGTTATCGGCAATCAAGATGGAGTCTTTGGCTGCATGACGCTGTTAGGTTGCCAAGATAACTGCCCTAAAGACTTGCCCCACATGCAGCAAATTGCTTATTTACGCCGAAAAATGGCCTCGACAATTATCTAGTCAAAAAGTCCTTTAATCAAAAACTCGCTGCTTTGGCGAGATTGATGAGGCAATACAACACTAAAACTTTGCAAACAGGCGCCCCTGTTTGCAGTAAATATGTGGGAGCTTTTGCATTGTCGCTAGGCACCTGCTCACGCACTGTCAAAAGTGCACATCCTTACTACTAGCAGTACTGTTTAATCGGTAACCAAACCCGTAGCAGAACACTAGTAGTTGTTATGTAAGGAAACATAAATGAAACCGTCCCAACTAAAATCTGCAATTATTATGCTGAGCTTTGCGGCTCCCATATTCACAACTCAAGCTAATAGCAACACCGATACTAATGAGGAGTTACGAGCTGAACTACAACAAATTCAGCAAAGGCTCGCCACGCTTGAAACCCAAGACAGTGAGTCATCTTTGCTCTCAGATACCCAGTTTAATTTTTATGGTTCTTTACGTCCGACATTCGGTCTTACCCATACCAATTCAGACGATGTGTGGGATGTTGGAGATGCTAACTCACGGATTGGTTTTGCGACGGAATACCAATTAGGAGATGGCCTAATGGCCTTTGCTAAAGGCGAATTTAAGGTTGATATAAGAAATGATGGTGACTTTGGCGATGCACGAAAAGCCTATGTCGGAATCGAAGGTTTTTTAGGTCGGTTTGCTATTGGTAAGCAAGCAGTAACACAAGAAATCATTTACGATCCCGTCGATATTTTCAATCGTTCAGGAACCCCAATAGCCTATGACAGTGCAAGTCCATTTAGACTTAACAATCTAGTGACTTATAGAAAGCAATTCGGCGATATTTTGTTTTCTGCTGATGCCCAATTCGATGGTAACAAAGGAAGTGATGGGAGTGATTTCTTTAACACCGGTTTACGTTACAAAACAGACCTAATCTACATAGCCGCAGCGTTTTACACTAAAGAATTAGAAGACGGTACAGATGAAAATACCGTAGGTGTCACCTTAGCTAAAAACTTTGAGTCACTGTACCTAGCAGCTGCTTATCAAAACATAGACAAAGACATCGCCGATGGGTCAACTCTTGATATAGTCGCAAGCTACTTCATCAATGAAACCTATAAAATTAAACTGGGGATATCCAAATATGATGATGGTGGCAACAATATCACCTCAGGTAATTATAATGCCTATAACACCACCTTTGAATGGCATAAAACATCGAAATTTAGTACCTTCATCGAATATCAGAAAAAAGACTTTGAATACCAAGATACTGATGATCAAATTATGATCGGTATGCGCTATAACTTCGATTATAAGTTTTAAGCCGTAAATGAACTTCATGATTCAGTAAAAGTAATGGCGCCCTAAGAAGCTTATATTTATTAGAGTGCCATTATATACTGTAAGAATGAGCAAACTAACCATGGGTAACATGGTTAACTACTACTTTTAAATACACTAACAGTATAAATCTACCCCCCCCCTGATATTCCGTTAAGAACAAGCTACGGAGGATTAACGCATAATGTTAATTCTCCGTAGTCAATTATCCATAAAACATCAGAATATTCACTGCATAAATCGAAAATACTACTGACAGTCGTTCAAGAAATTGTCGAAAAAAATCCAGAAAAATCAAACCTAAGCTTTGCAGAGTTCTACTGACAAATCGTTTTCCAAGGACAATGGATAAGAAACAAATAAAGGACTAATGAGGATGACATGAAGTAGTCAACTAAATAAAAATGCACATAAGAGCGACAAGCATTTCCATCACCAATGAAAAAACAGCAGGTTAACTCAGAAACGTCAGGTTTCTCTTAGCTACAATGAAAGTGAAACAGTAACAAGAAAGCCCATATAAAGAGAGAAACAAAAATTTTATACTCATAAGTCTAAGAATATAAATAACAAAAGGACAAGGGGTAATAACAGCAATGCAGATATTAAACTTTCTTTTTCTAAGCTATATTTTACAGAATTGAAAACGGCTCGCATATTTCTATGCAAGCCGTTATTTTATTTGGCAGGGGTGGCAAGACTCGAACTCGCAACCATCGGTTTTGGAGACCGCTGTTCTACCAATTGGAACTACACCCCTGTTGACGAGGGGCATTATGCTAAAACCACCACCAAAGGTAAAGTACTTTTTATAATAAAGTGCTCAACTGCAGTTTTTTCAGGCAGGTTAGCCAATCCAATCAATTTATGTGTAGATCATACAGCTAAGTAGAGCCATTTAGCTCCAGATCAAACGTACGTCACATCCGCACGCCAAACCAAATTGGTTTATAGCGTCAACGTTAAACTGTTGCTTTAACAAACTAGGCGCGATTGTAGGCTCATCATTCGCTATCTTGTAGCGATGTTTTCTGGGTTGGCTACTAATAAGTCGTGCATCTCTCATTAAACTGGCAGCCTTATAACGGCCAACATTTTCACCTAATTGATTGAGCTAGCCTGCTATCGTTCTCGCGCCAGCAGAGCCTCGGCTATCACGGTGGATTGCAATTGCTTGCTGGCGCAACTTCTCACGTTCAGGCTTCACTAGTCCACGATGTTTGAGATGATAATGGTAGCTACTTCGCGGTATATCAAATAAATGGCAAAGCTATTTGACGATGTTCTGCTCTCTCGATAACGATTCAATTAACGCTATCGTTTGATGTTGTCTTGCATTAAGAGAGCGGTAGCCTTTTTTAGGATGTCTTTCTCCCATTCAATCTTCTTAATTTGCGC